>JAEXTB010000160.1 GCA_023453725.1 Bacillota bacterium
GGTATTTCCTGGGGCCAGCCCATGGGCGGCACAGTAAACGCGCTCAGAGACACCTACAAAACGGGTTGCAGCGTCATCCAGCTTGTCGGCGGTATGAACATCAGCGGTAACAACACCATGATTAAGCCCGACGAAATCACAAGAATTCTTGCGGGCAAGCTCCATTGCAGCTACCAGAACCTATATGCCCCTGCGATGTTTGACAGCAAAATCACCAAAGAATTCATCATGCGGGAGGACAGCGTTCTGCGCGTTCTTGATGCGATGAGGCGCTGTGATATCGCCGTAATGGGTATTGGTGAAATAGACGACGACGCAACCGTTGTACAAAATGGCTACATCAGCGCCGAACAGTTGGAAACATTGCGTGCAGCCGGTTATGTGGGGGATATCTGCTTCAACCGCTTTGATATCGACGGCCATTGGGAAAGCGGGGAATTAAGCAGCCTGACATTGAGCGTCGCCCCACAAACGCTGCAGAGTATTCCGCATGTGGTTGCGGTTGCCGGGGGGGTCCAGAAACGCGACGCAATCGTCGGCGCGCTGCGCACCGGTTGTATCGACGTCCTGGTCACAGACAGCGTAACCGCACGCAGCCTGCTGGACGAAAAATAAAAACAAATTCTTACTAATTACATTCATTAATTCTTACGTTTCAGTTTTCATCCCCAAGCAATATGATTTTCAGCTTGCCGTGTTTCGGTGGCAGCTCCGGACATGGCAGATTCAAACCTAAAAAACAGGAGGAAACAACATGAAGTCCATCAAAAAGATCGTTGCCCTGTTCGTAGCGCTGTTCATGCTTACTGCCCTGGTGGGCGGCTGTGCAGCACCCTCGGCCTCTGAGCCTACGGCCGCACCGGCAGCTCCGGAAGAATCCGCAGCTCCCGCAGCTACCGAAGCTCCCGCTCCCGCTGGCGAAACCATCAAGATCGGTTACGTCAGCGCCCTTTCCGGTGATACGGCACTGTGGGGCCAGGCTGGCCTCAACGGCATGCTGTTGACGGCAGAAAAGATCAACGCAAGCGGCGGCATCTTGGGCAGACAGGTTGAGATTATCGGCCTGGACGGCAAAGGCGACGCTGCGGACTCGGTCAGCGCGTACAAGAAGCTTGTTGAAGAAGAAGGCGTGGTCGCCGTTGTCGGCACCAACTTCTCCAGCTGCAACATCCCCATCGCGGCTGTTTCTGACGAACTGAAGGTTCCCGTCATTGCCACCGCTGCTTCCAACGAAAAGGTTACAGTGGATGAGAACGGTAAGCTGCATCCGTACTCCTTCCGCCTTTGCTTCATCGATTCCTTCCAGGGCACTGTGCTCGGCAAATATGCCGCGACCAAGATGGGCCTCAAGAAGGGCGCGATCATTACCGACATCACCGATGCTTACTCCACCGGCGTAGGCTCCTTCATTACGGATGCGTTTACCGCGAATGGCGGCACGATGGTTGCTTCCGAGCAGGCGCAGAGCGGTGACAATGATTTCCGCGCTCAGCTCACCAAGATTGCTGCAGCAGAACCCGACGTGCTCTTCATCCCCTGGATCTATCAGAACGTAGCGCTCATTGCCAAGCAGGCACGCGAGCTGGGCATCGAAGCAGTTATGCTCGGTACCGATGGTTGGGACAGCAATGAACTGGCTGACCTCGCGGGCGGCGCTCTCGAAGGCGCTTCCTACGTTTCCCGTATCGGCTTCAATACCCCCGAGGCCAAGGCATATGCCGAAGAATACAAGGCGAAGTACAACATTGCTGTTGAAGCTGAGTGCCTGTATGGCAACGACGGCCTGCTCTGGATCAAGGATGCGATTGAACGCGCCAATTCCACTGAGCCCACCGCCATCCGCGACGCATTGGAGAACACCGATACGTTCACTGGCTTGCTGGGAACCATGAAAATGGATGCTGCTACCCATAACCCCCTGAGGGAGATCGCGATCTTCACCAACAAGAACGGCGTGTTCGAGTTCCAGGAAGTCTACGCCGACTAATTGCACAAGATCAAAATACCCTAGATGAACTTACCGGCGGGGAGGTCGTATACCTCCTCCTCCCCGCCTCTCCTTCGGGATGACGGGGAGGAGCTCCCTATGTCCTTCCCGTCGACTTATTGGCTTCCTGCTTGGCAGGATGCGCGGCTTGCAGCGCAGGCCACGCTTTTCCCAAAAAAGTCTTTCCGCCGGAAGCGGAAACAGCATTGGATTGAGGTGTAAACATGTTCCTTCAGCAGTTGATTACAGGCATCTCGATCGGCGGCATATACGCCCTGATCGCCACAGGTTATTCGCTGGTATACAGCCTGCTGGATTTCTCCAACTGGGCGCACGGCGAAGTTGCGATGATTGGTGCTTATGTCGCGTTTATGGCGGTTTCAGCGCTGCATCTTCCCTTTCTTGCATCGGCAGCATTGGGTATTCTCGGCGCGGCACTAATCAGCTTTTTCAATGAGCGGCTTGCTTACCGCCGCATTCGCAATAATAAGTCTCCAAATATGTTTTTAATGATTGCTGCCATGGGGCTTTCCATTACCTATCAGAACGCCGCAACATTAATATTTGGTGCGAAATTTAAAATGTACCCTGCGGTGCTCCCGGTCTCCTCGGTTGAGATTGGCGCCTTCCGCATTGGCGTACTCGATTTGATCAGCCTGATTATCACGGCGGTCATGTTGATTGCTTTGGTGCTGGTCATCAATAAATCAAAATTCGGGCTCAATGTCCGAGCAATTGCCTGCAACAGCCAGACGGCAAGTCTTTTAGGTGTTCGGGTAGACCGGTCCGTCGCGATGGTGTTCCTTTTGGCGGGTGGTCTGGCCGGATGTGCGGGCATCCTCTTGGGACTCAAATATAACGTCTACCCCACAATGGGCAATGTGGGACTCAAGGCATTCATCGCTTCGGTTCTGGGCGGCCTTGGGAGCGTGCCGGGGGCAATTATCGGCGCTATCCTGCTGGGTGTGATCGAAACATTTGCGTCGGGCTACCTTAGCTCCGGCTTAAGGGACCTCATTTCCTTTACCCTGCTTATCGTCATACTCCTGGTCAGGCCCAGCGGCTTGATGGGTGTGGACGTGCAGGAAAAGGCCTGATAGAAAGTAGGTGCAATTATGCTGAACTCTTTCCAGCAAGGCGTCATCATTCTGGCGTGCATTAACATCATAGCCGTGCTGGGTATGTCGGTATTGACCGGTTTTACGCGGCTGTTCTCTTTCGGAAACGCCGGCTTTATGTCCATTGGCGCCTATACGTCGGCGATCCTTTCGGTAAAGCTGCAGTTGCCGTTTGCGCTCACAATGGTTTGCGGCGCCTTATTAGCCGGTGTCATCAGCTACCTGCTGGGCTCTCTGACCATACGCCTTAAGGGCGACTACTTCCTGATTACCTGCCTAGGCTTTGGCGAAAGCATCCGCGTGCTCTTTAACTACATACAGCCTGTTACGGGCGGCGCAAGCGGCTTTTCGGGAATTCCGGGAACAACAAGCGTATTTGTCGCGTTGATTTGCGCGGTTGCGGCCTTCATCATTGCGTGGACGTTTATCCACTCCAAGTTCGGGCGCAACATCATGGCCATCCGTGAGAACGATATGGCGGCTGAGGCGGTAGGCATCAATGTGTTCCGCTACAAACGGCTCGCTTTCGTATTCAGTGCGGTGTTTGCAGGCTGGGCGGGCGCGCTCTACGCGCATTATCTTACATTCATTACACCCGCCATGTTCAACCTTTCAAAATCCTGTGAGCTTATTACCACCACGGTTGTCGGTGGGTTGGGCTCCCTGACGGGATCTGTGCTGGGTACGCTGCTGGTTACGCTGCTGCCCGAGCTATTCCGCGGGCTCGCGGAATACCGCATGCTGCTCTACGGAATAGCTGTGGTGCTGGTAATCCTGCTTAAGCCCGACGGTTTGTATGGGTATAAGGAATTTTCCCTGCGCCGTACCATCGCCTGGTTTAAGAATCCGGCTAATCGGCATAAAAAGCGGCGCTCCAAGAACATTGGGGACTGTGAGGAGTAAGTGTATGAAACCAGTTCTTGAAATGCGTCATGTTGAAAAGCACTTTGGCGGCGTCCGCGCGATCGACGACTTCAGCGTCAAGATAGAAGAAGGCGTCGTGCATGGCCTAATCGGCCCCAACGGTGCGGGTAAGACCACCATATTTAATACCATTACGGGCATCTACAAGCCCAACGCGGGGAACATCCTTTTTTATGACAAGGATATTACCGCAACAACGCCCTACGATGCCGCGAATTTGGGCATCGGACGTACGTTCCAAAACATCCGTTTGTTTGGCAATATGAGCGTACTGCAGAACGTCGTTATGGCAAGTTCCAGAGACGCGAAGTATACCCTGCCCGAAGCGTTGCTGCGCCTCAAGCGCTACGGCGCCTGCGAGAAGGAGATACGCGAAAAGGCCATGAGTCTCTTGGAGGCTGTGGGTCTTGAGGATCGGGCGCAGGAACGCGCAAACTGCCTGCCTTATGGCCACCAGCGCAAGCTGGAAATTGCGCGCGCCATGGCGCTCAACCCCAAGCTGCTGTTGCTGGATGAACCGGCCGCCGGTATGAACACCGACGAATCGCTCGATTTGGTGGCGTTCATTCAGCAGATTAAAAAGCGGTTTGGAATCACGGTGCTGATGATCGAACACCATATGGACGTTGTCACCAACCTGTGCGACTCGGTGACGGTGCTGAACTTTGGCAAAATCATTGCCGAGGGAACACCTGCGCAGGTAAAGAACAACCGCATTGTTATTGATGCATATCTGGGGGTGGAAGAATAATGCTCAAGATTGAAAACCTCAAGGCGGCATACGGCGGGATCGAAGCACTCAAAGGGATTTCCCTGGAAGCGAACGAGGGCGAGATCGTAGCGGTATTGGGCGCAAACGGCGCGGGCAAATCCACCCTGCTCAAATGTATCTCTTCTGTGATGAAACCGACTGCGGGCAGCATCCGGTATCTGGATGCCCCCGTTTCCGCAAAGCCGCACGACGTTGTGAAGGCGGGCCTCGTCCATGTGCCTGAAGGCAGGCAGATATTTGCGAAGCTTACCGTCATGGAGAACTTGCGCGTGGGCTGCAACCTAAGGTCGGATACCGCGAACATCAAGCAGGATTTTGAACGTGTGTTTGCCATGTTCCCGCGCCTGAAAGAGCGGGAAACGCAATACGGCGGCCTGCTTTCGGGCGGCGAGCAGCAGATGCTTGCGGTGGCGCGCGGGATTATGGCGCGTCCCAAGCTGATGATGCTTGACGAGCCCTCGCTGGGGCTCGCGCCGATCATTGTTTCACAGATATTCTCCATTATTAAGGAAATCAACCGACAGGGCACAGCAATTATTCTGGTGGAACAGAACGCCAACAAGGCGCTCGAAATCTGCGACCGCGCGTATATCCTCTCGGTGGGGCACGTACAGGTTTCAGGCACCAGGGATCAGCTGCTTGCGGATGATACGCTGAGCAAAGCCTATCTGGGCGACTAGTACAACAGGAACAGGGAAAGGAGGCTCAAGGG
>JAEXTB010000011.1 GCA_023453725.1 Bacillota bacterium
GTAAAGCATGCAGCTCACCGCGTCCACCCGAAGACCGTCAAAATGAAATTCCTTTAAATAATAGAAGACGTTGGAGAGCAGGAAACTCTGCACCTGCAGTCGGCCATAGTCAAAGAGCATGGTGCCCCACTGCGGCTGTTCGCTGCGCCGCGGGTCGTCCGGCTCATAGAGCGGCGTGCCGTCAAAAAGCCGCAGGCCGTGTGCATCCCGCGGGAAGTGGGCGCCCACCCAGTCGAGCAGCACGCCTAAGCCGCGCTGGTGCGCGCGGTCCACAAAATACTGAAGGTCTTCGGGCGTACCATACCGGTTGGTGACCGCATAATACCCGGTCACCTGGTAGCCCCAGCTCATATCCAGCGGATATTCTGCAACCGGCAAAAGCTCAAGATGCGTATAGCCCATATCCGCCGCGTAGTCCACCAGCTCCTCCGCGAGTTCTCGGTAGGTAAGGCCGTGGCGGAAGGAACCCAAATGCACCTCATAGATATTCATGGGCTCCCGGTATGGGTCCTTACCCTGTTTTCTGGAATAGTACGCCTCATCCTCCCAGTTGTGGACCGGGACACCCCACAGCATGGAGGCCGTGCCCGGACGCTCCTCCGTGCGGGTAGCGTACGGATCAGCGCGCCAATAGAGCGTGCCATCCTGCGCGGTAATGGCGTATTTATATGTGTCACCACGCTTCGCGTTTTCCAGTGTAAGCTCCCAGACGCCGGTATCCGCTACCTGGCGCATGGCGTCCGCCGTTGGGTCAAAGCCATTAAAGCTCCCCGCCACATGCACGGCGCGCGCATTGGGCGCCCAAACCATGAAGCGCCAGCTATTTTTTACGGGGTGCGCGCCGAGCACATTATACGCGCAGGCGCTTTCGCCGGTATTAAAATAATACAGCGCCGTCAAATCATGCTCCGTTGCCATAAGCCGCACCTCCCGAAGATACAGAATTTGAGCGGGCGGACGCGAAAGCGCACCGCCTAAGAATGCCCCCTGGGGCGGACGCGGAATTCCTTTTTTTATCATACCATCGAATACGGCGAGAATGAAGTGCCCCCGGAATAAAAAGGATAGCAGAAGACACTGCGCGTTTTATTCAGCGTTTGCGCAATGCAGCGAGAGGCGTATCAGACGGTTATTAAAGCAAAGAAAGAAGGACACTCAGAGGCCAGTAAGACGTTTCCAATAACATGCTTCTTTTCCTGCCATTATACCGTAAGTACCCGGAACCCGCAATAGTCGCTGAAGGGGACCTTATCCGCAAGTAGAACCGCATACTTGCGCAGCTTCTGTCTGGCTTTGGCGCAATAGAAAGCCCCGCACATTAACGCGGGGCTTTCCTAATTATTCAGGAAAATATGCTTTACAGCTCAGCCTTCCACAAGCCATGCAGGTTGCAGTATTCATACGCGGCAACCGCTTTTGCGCCCTCTGCAAGTTTGAAGGTTGCTTTCGGGGCCTGACCGGGGGCGAGGTACTTTAATTGGCCGCCTTCTTCGGTCTCAAGATAAATCCACTGGATAAAGTGTTCTTCTACCATAGGATGGGCCACGGAGCCTACGGCAACCGTCACGGTATCGCCATCCACCGTTACAACGGGGATGTGCTTTTCCGTGGAGGCTTCCACGGTGTTGGCTTCCACCAGCTGCATATGTTCACCGCAGCAGGTCATGGGTGCGCCGGAAGCGTGGAGCATCATGGCAAAATTGCCGCAATGTTTACAGCGGTAAAACTTCATTTCCTTCGTCATACAAATGAGTCCTCCATTTTTTAATATGCCCGAACGGGCAGATGATAAATTTTACATGGCATCTTAATTATACAGCGATGTCCGTAAAATAAAACATCACGCGCGCGTAAATTATTTATGTTGCCAGTGTGAAGGCGTTATTGTACCATTTAGGGAAAATGCTATTTTGGAGGCATATATGCGTATACTCGGGAATCTTCTCTGGTTCCTTCTTGGCGGTATTTTATTGGGCCTGTGCTGGACAATCGCCGGGCTTTTCTGGTGCATCACCATACTGGGCATCCCCTGGGGCGTGCAGTGCTTTAAGTTTGCAAAACTTGCGTTCTTCCCGTTCGGCAAGGAAATTATATACGGCACCGGCGCGGGCTCGATTTTAATCAACATCCTGTGGATTGTATTAACCGGCGCCGAGCTTGCGATTATCCACGCTATTGTGGGCCTTGTATTCTGCATTACCATCGTGGGCATTCCGTTTGGCCTGCAGTGTTTCAAACTTGCGCAGCTTGCTTTAATGCCCTTTGGCGCGTCTGTCCGGCATGTGTAACTGTTTTTGTATGATATAAAACCGTCCACAGCGAACAAAACCTGTTAATTTGATAACATATTGCTTGTTATGTTTCATCATCTGGCGTATACTATGCATAATGACTAACCGGATGGAGGAAGGGCCATGCTCAACGAACGCCGTGCGCAAATACGGGATTATATCGATATCCACGGCGAGGCCACCGTTGCGGAGCTTTTAGAGCTTTGCGGCGGCTGTTCGAGCATGACGCTTTGGCGGGACCTCAATTATCTGGAACAGGAAGGCTCCGTCCGCCGCACGCGCGGCGGTGCGATTTCCATGCGCTCCATCCAGCCCGATATCGAAGGGTTATACAGCCAGCGCGCGCAGGAACACACGGTAGAAAAGCGCGCCATCTCCCGCGCTGCCGTGCAGTTTGTGCAAACAAGCCACGCCGTCTATATGGATGCGGGCAGCACGCTGATGGGCGTAGCCAAGCTTCTGCCGGATCAGCACTATACCATTATCACGAGCGGTGCCAACATCGCAATTGAGCTTTCGCAAAGAAGAAGCTGCAACGTGATTTCTGTCGGCGGGCAGATCAGCGGCAACACGCTGTCCTTCTCCGGCCCGCAGGCCGAAGCGTTTTTAGACCAGGTGAACATCGACACAGCGCTCATGGCCACCTCCGGGTATTCGCTCACCGGCGGATTTACCTCCGGGTCTTTTAGCGAGCGGCAGCTAAAGCGCAAAGTGATCGAAAAAGCGTCCCGCGTCGTCATGCTGATGGACCACAGCAAAATGGGCCGTTCGCTTCCTTTTACATTTGCAACGCTCGCGGATATCGACGTGCTGGTAACGGATGCCAAGCCACCCGAGGAACTCATACAGGAAGCGGAAAAACAGGGCGTGCAGATTGTGGTCGCAAACGCGGAGTAAACGATATGCTGTAAGAAAAGGCCGGAGCAATGCTTCGGCCTTGTGTTACGCCATTTATCTTCCAAACATAGTTGTCATGCGCCTGATTTTCTCCGCAAGCACATCATCATCCATGCCGGGCAGCATGCGCCAGCACCAGTTGCAGCCGGTAGTGCTCGGCGTATTCATGCGCGCAGAACTGTCCAAACCCAAATAGTCCTGCATCTGCGCAACAAAAAGATCGGCTACCGAACTCATACCGCCGCGCAAAAAGCCCCAATTGAGCCCCTCACGCGGGTTGAGGCCAAAGTACTCCGCCGCATAGCCCACGGCTTCCGGGTCCCCGTTTTTCATCCAGCCCATGACGGTATCGTTGTCATGCGTGCCGGTATAGCAGACACACGCGGTGGGATAGGTATGGGGCTGGTAGCAGCCTACACAGAGCGAATCAAACGCAAACTGCAGCACACGCATGCCGGGATAACCCGCATAGTCCATAAGCGCATATACATCGTCCGTCAGTATGCCAAGGTCCTCCGCAATTACAGGCAACGCTGGAAAATTCAGCTTAAGCGCATCGATAAACGACTGGCCGGGGCCTTTGCGCCATACGCCGTTCTTTGCGGTCTGCTCACCATAGGGCACGCTCCAGTAACTTGCAAACCCCCGGAAATGATCAATGCGCAAAACGTCAAACTGCCTTGCGCTTGCGGCAATCCGCCGCATCCACCACGCAAAGCCGTCATGCTCCATACGCGCCCAGTCATAGAGCGGATTTCCCCAAAGCTGACCGTCCGCTGAAAAATAGTCCGGCGGCACGCCCGCCACATGGGTGGGCCTGCGCGCTTCATCCAATAAAAATAGTTCCGGATTGGCCCAAACGTCCGCAGAATCGAGCGCCACATATATGGGAAGATCGCCGATTAAGCGAACCTGCTGCGCCGCGCAATGGGTTTTAAACGCTTCCCACTGCCGGAAGAACAAAAATTGCACATAGGCATAAAAGCGGATTTCATCCTGCAGCAGTTTCCGGTAATCGGAAAGCGATTCTTCCTGCCGCAGGCGGATTTCTTCCGGCCATTCCATCCAGGAGCGCATGCCAAACCGGGCCTTGAGCGCCATAAACAGGCTGTAATCCGGCAGCCACACCGCGTTTTCCGTCTCAAACCCGGAAAAGAGCTCATAGTCTCTCGCATATCCGCGAGCATACGCAAGCTTTAACAAAGGAAGGCGCGCTGCATAAACGGCGCTGTAATCCACCTGTTCCGGATTTGCGCCCCAGTGCTGCGCTTCCACTTCCTCCTGTGTTAAAAGCCCATCCTCAATGAGCAGCGATAAGTCAATCAGATACGGATTGCCCGCAAACGCGGAAAAAGACTGATAGGGAGAATCGCCAAAGCTTGTAGGGCCGGTCGGTAGCATCTGCCAATAGCGCTGCCCTGCCTGGTGCAAAAATCCCGCAAAGCGGTATGCCTCCCGCCCTAGCGTGCCGATGCCGTAGGGGGAAGGAAGTGAGGTAATGTGCAATAAAACGCCGCTTGCGCGCATAATGGCCTCCATCATCGGTCGGTTGGAACAGGGACTTGCAGCCTAAAGCAACTCCCAAAACGGTTGCACCGCCCGTACCGTACGGTGCGGGCGGCGCAGGGCAACGTTCAACGGGCATTCAGACCATGCCATGTACAGGATGCCCTATGCATGACAGCAGCCAGGTCTGCAAAGTAGAATGCGCCGGGTTGATATTCATAACAAACTGCGGATTATAAAACAGCCGCAGCGGTTGCGGTAAGCGCCGCAAACGTTCCCGACGCTTCATATACATTATTATACTGCTCACGCTATGCATCTGTCAACGTGGCGCGGCGCGGCCCTGCAGGCAAAGATGTGCAGGCGAGGCATACGCCGTGCGGGATATTCCTTGTGAAACTGCCCTGTTTCTGCTATACTCATTGCTGTACTTTTTTAATCCATGCCGAAAAATCGGTACTGGAAGGAGGTGGAGCACACATGTTTTTTGAAGCGGGTACTTATGACGCCGTCGTGATTGGCGGCGGGCATGCAGGCTGTGAGGCCGCGCTTGCGCTTTCGCGCATGGGCTGCTCCACGCTGATGCTAACGCTGAATTTGGACAGCATCGGGCTTATGCCCTGCAACCCCGCCATAGGGGGAACGAGCAAGGGGCATCTTGTACGGGAGCTTGACGCGATGGGCGGCGAGATGGGTCTTGCCGCAGACGATACGCTCATTCAAATCCGCATGCTCAATCTTGGCAAGGGCCCTGCGGTGCATTCCCTGCGCGCGCAGATGGACAAACGCCGTTACCATGAGCGCATGAAGCGTACACTCGAAGAAGCGGAGCATCTTACGCTGATGCAGGGCGAATGCAGCGAACTGATTACCGAAAACGGAAAGATTTCTGCCGTTCTCACCGCCGCTGGCGCAAAAATCCGCTGCCGGGCGGTGGTGATCTGCACCGGCGTTTACTTAAAAAGCCGCATCCTGATCGGCGAATGGCAGCAGGAAAGCGGCCCTGCGGGGCTGATGCGCGCAACCGGCCTTTCCGGCGCGTTAACCGGGCTTGGCTTTGCGCTGCGCCGGTTTAAAACGGGCACGCCCGCGCGTCTAAACGGCAGGAGCCTTGACTATAGCAAGATGCAGATTCAGGAGGGCGACGTGCCCATGCCCGCGTTCTCATTTTTGACGCCGCAGCGGGAGTTCCCCCAAACGCCCTGCTACTTGACCTATACCAACGAGGCGACGCACAACGTGATCCGCGCAAACCTCCACCGCTCGCCCATGTATGCGGGCGTCATCAAAGGAACGGGCGCGCGGTATTGTCCCTCTATAGAAGATAAAGTTGTCCGCTTTGCGGACAAGGAGCGCCACCAGCTCTTTGTTGAGCCGGAGGGCCGCACAACGAATGAAATTTACGTACAGGGTATGAGCACCTCCCTGCCCGCCGACGTGCAGCTGATGATGCTGCGCACCATTGAGGGACTTGAACGCTGCGAAATGACGCGCCCCGGCTACGCGATTGAGTACGATTGCATTGACCCGACCGCGCTTGACGCGTGCCTTCATGCAAAGGAACTCCCCGGCCTTTATTTTGCGGGGCAGATCAACGGCACGTCCGGCTATGAGGAAGCTGCCGCCCAGGGTCTTTACGCCGCAATCAACGCCGGGCTGTACCTGCGCAATGATGCGCCGCTTGTTTTAACGAGGGCGGACGCTTACATCGGCGTGCTTGCGGATGATCTTACCACCAAGGGTGTAGACGAACCCTACCGCATGATGACCTCCCGCGCGGAATACCGCCTGCTGCTGCGGCAGGACAATGCCGACCTTCGGCTGACCGAGCTTGCAAAACGAACCGGACTCATCAGCGAGGCGCGGTATGCCGCGCTAATGAAAAAGCAGGAAGGCATTGCCCGCGCCATGGACGCGCTCAAGCGCGTTGCCCCGCCGGACGAACGCCTCAACGCCTATTTGCAGGAAAAAGGGGAACCGACCGCAAAAACCGGCATTCCTTTGTTTGATCTGTTAAAGCGCCCCGACATACGGTATACGGAGCTTTCCGCACTCTACGATACGCTGCCCCCGCTTGCGCCCGATATATTGGAGCAAGTGGAGCTTTCCGCCCGCTATGACGGCTATATTGACAAACAGCACGCACAGGTGGAGCGCATGCGCACGCTTGAGGACGCGGCGCTTCCGCAGGACGCGGATTATCTGTCCATATCCGGTCTGCGTATCGAGGCGCGGCAAAAGCTGCAAAACAGGAGGCCGCAGAATATCGGCCAAGCGGCGCGCATCCCCGGGGTATCCCCTGCGGATATCGCCGTGCTGCTTGTATGGAAAAAAGCGCGGGAGAGCAACGCATGCTGACACTTCTGCGGGAAAAACTGCCGGAACTGACCGAGGCGCAGCATAAGCAGCTTGCGCTGTATTTTGATTTGCTTGTACAAGGCAATGAGAAAATGAATCTCACCGCCATCGTCAGCCCCGAGGAAGCGGTGGACAAACACTTTGTCGACTCGCTTCTTGCCCTCCCCTATCTCCCGAAGGGCGCGCGGTGCATTGACGTAGGTACCGGCGCGGGGTTCCCCGGCATTCCGTTGCTGATCGCACGCCCGGACCTCAATATGACATTGCTTGACAGCCTGAATAAGCGCGTACAGTTTTTAAAGGATACGCTTCTTGGGCTGCAGCTTCACGCGCAGTGTGTACACGCCCGCGCCGAGGATGCCGCCAAAGGCGCGCCCCACCGCGAGTCCTACGATATCGCCCTTTCCCGCGCAGTAGCGCCGCTGCCCGTACTTCTGGAGCTGACCGCCCCGTTTTTGAAAGTAGGCGGTGTTTCCATCTGCTACAAGGGCAAAAATGCGGCGGAAGAGATTGACGCGGCCAAAAACGCCGCAAAGCTTCTAAACTATACGCTCAGCGTAGTCTCGTTTCCCATGTCCTATGGAGACCGCGCGCTGATCCTCGCCAAAAAAACAGCCCCCACAGGCAAGGCCTACCCACGCAAAGCCGGGGAAGCCGCCAGAAAACCGTTATAAAGCTTCATAAGCTGAAAATAGAAGTTTTAAAAGCACATGCAGACACGGAGCAATATCCTGCTTTTGTTTTTCCCGTATGAATGCGAAATATCACGAACATCGGGGAAAGCGCACTATGTTTGTAAACAGAGCAGGAGAAGTATAAACCGCGCCGAAAGATGCATCAGGAGGGAGCAGTATGGCCGTTTTGGATTTTTTAAAGGACAAGCGCAGCGCGGACGCCGGGCAAAAAGGCCAGGCGGTTTCCGTAGCGTTGCCGGGTGCGGATGGCAAAAAGCTCATGCGCCT
>JAEXTB010000314.1 GCA_023453725.1 Bacillota bacterium
CTTATGCGCAGCACGGGCTTGTGTTGCACGCGTATGAGGAGGAACATGCCTGTACGCTCAAACAGGCGTTAAGGGCCTCTAAGGCGCAGGATATCGCCATTGTCATAGGTCCCGAGGGCGGCTTTACACAAGAAGAAGTGGAATTGAGCGTTGCAAACGGCGCTCAGCCCATAACATTGGGCAGCCGTATACTGCGTACGGAAACCGC
Source organism: Bacillota bacterium (assembly GCA_023453725.1). Classification (GTDB taxonomy): domain Bacteria; phylum Bacillota; class Clostridia; order Christensenellales; family CAG-138; genus JAEYLA01. Next base: position 209 of record JAEXTB010000314.1, read on the forward strand.
GGGAATGGCCATGCTGGCCATGACGCTGTATGAGTTGGAGGGCTGATTTGCCAAAGGTCGCATTCTATACGCTGGGCTGTAAAGTCAACCAGCAGGAAACCGATGCCATGCGCACGCTGTTTGAAGACGCGGGCTATGAAGCCGTGCCGTTTGAGGATACGGCGGACGTATACGTGGTGAATACCTGTACCGTCACGCAGGTGAGCGATAAAAAATCCCGCCAGATGATTGCCCGCGCTCACGCAAGAAACCCTGCGGGGGTGATTGCGGTGGTGGGCTGCTATGCCCAGCGCGCACCGGAGGAAGTAAAATCCATGCCCGGCGTGCAGCTTATCGTGGGTACCCAGCACCGCGCTAAGCTTGTGGAGCTGGTTGAGAACCTGCAGGAGCAGCGCGATACCGTGGAGGATATCCGCTACGCCAAGGAATTTGAAACGCTGCCCACGGTGGTGCAGAATACGCGCACGCGCGTACAATTGAAAATTCAGGATGGGTGCGACAGGTTCTGTACTTACTGCATCATTCCCTATGCGCGGGGGCCTGTGCGTTCCCGTCCGCTTTCGGAGATCGAAACGGAACTTCGGCGGCTGGGGGAAGCGGGCGCGCAGGAGGTTGTGTTAACGGGCATCCACTTGATGAGCTACGGGAAGGATCTACCGGACAAGCCTTCTTTGGCGAATGTGCTGCGGGTGGCAGGCCATATTCCCGGTATAGGGCGTATCCGTTTGGGGTCTCTGGAACCGGCACTCATCGATGATGCATTTGTTGCAGCGCTTTTGGATATTCCTGAAGAAAAGCTTGCCCAGCAGTTTCATCTTTCTTTGCAAAGCGGGAGCGCAAGCGTACTTTCCCGCATGCGCCGAAGATATACGCCGGAGGCGTATCTTACGGCTTCGGAGCGGCTGCGCAAAGCTTTTCCCGGCTGCGCACTTACGACGGACATTATCGCCGGGTTTCCCGGTGAGACAGAGGAAGAGCACCGCGAAACGCTTGCGTTCACTAAGCGCGCGGGGTTTTCCCGCATTCATGTGTTCCCGTACTCCCGGCGTACCGGAACGGTGGCAGCAGAGCTTCCGGGGCAACTTCAAAAGGCGGTCAAGGAGCGCCGCGCACATGAGCTGATTGCGCTTGGCGAACGGATGGAGCGGGACTACCTTATGGCGCAAGTCGGCACCGTACAGCTTGTGTTGGGGGAAGTAGCCGATGGCGTTGTCTGTGAGGGGTATTCGGGCAACTATGCCCGCGTCCGTTACACGGGCGGTACGGTGGGGAAGCTTGAGCGGGTTGCGATTACCGGGTTGGAAGACGGCGTGCTTTTAGGCGCGCTGGCGGAATAATAAAGAATATCTGAAGGGAGAGATTGGAATGGAAGAAAGCTGTATTTTCTGCAAAATTGCCGCCGGGCAGATCCCCTGCAAGAAGGCCTACGAGGATGAACAGGTGCTTGCGTTCCATGATATCAACGGTCAGGCGCCTGTACACGTGCTGATCATCCCGAAAAAGCACATCCCATCCGTACTTGCGCTGCAGCCGGAAGACGATGCGCTTTTAGGGCACATGTTCCAAGTGGCGCAAATGGTTGCCAGAGAACTCGGCGCGGCGGAGACAGGCTTCCGTTTGGTCTACAATACGGGGGCGGATGCCGGGCAATCGGTGCCGCACATCCATATGCACCTGTTGGGCGGCAGAGAGCTTGCCTGGCCGCCGGGATAATAATTTCAAGAAAGTGGCGTTGCCACTTTTTTAAGCTTTTCCGTGTAGATATGACGTTGTGAATCTGCACACAGGGTGTCTGATTTGACGCACATGTCGTAAATCAGACGGATTCATATGGATGGTTTTCAATTCTTCACTTGCAGGGCGGCGGAGTGCTCTGCTATGTAAGCGCATCATGTGTGATATTCTCGGGAACATTACATTAACATTTGAGGGGCGGTATGCCCCTTTTTTGATATGCAAAATTTTTTTGTATTACCTATTGACATACTAACTAACGTTTGTTAGTATAACTAACGAACGTTAGTTAATGGATGGAGACGCATGGAAACGAAACAAAAGATTTTATATGCCGCGCTGGATTTGTTCAGCCAAAAGGGATACGACGCCGTGTCCGTACGGGATATCGCGCGGGCGGTTGGCATAAAGGAAAGCTCGCTCTACAACCATTTTCAGAACAAGCAGGATATCTACGATTCTATTCTTGCTTTCTATGAGGCAAGGGGGGAGGAAGTAGGGTACTCCCTTGATCTAACCAACGAGGAAAAGCGGTATGTGGTGGATGCGCATATCAACGACCTGTACCGCAACATGACGCCAGAGCAATTTTCCCGCATGGCGGAAACGCTGTTTGACTATTACTTTACGGATGAGCTGAACGTCAAGCTGAGAAAAATGCTGACCATTGAACAGTATCGGGATCAGGAGGCGGCAAGGCGCTACCGCGAAAACGCCCTTGAAGCGGCGCTTACTTACCAAACGGAGTTGTTTGCGGCGTTGATTGAGGAAGGTCTGTTCCGTAGGGCGGACCCCTACATGGTCGCGTTGGCGTTTTATTCACCGATATTTGTGATGCTTTACAAGTTTGACGCAACGCCTGAAGGGCATGCGGAAGCGAAAGCACAATTTTTGCGCCATATAGATCACTTTGTACGGACATATGCTATTCAGGGGATGGAAAGAGAGGAAGACCAATGAACGTCGTCATCATCAACGGAAACGCTCGCCACGGCAGTACCTGGCACTGCAAGGAACTCTTTCTGGAGGAACTGCGCAAACAAACGGAAATCGCGGTAACCGAGTTCACGCTGCCCAAAGATATGCCGCACTTTTGTGTGGGCTGCTTTAACTGCTTTTTTAAAGGCGAAGACAAATGCCCGCACGCAAACAGCATGCAGCCTATCGTTATGGCGATGGTCGCGGCGGACATCATCGTGCTGACTTCCCCTGTCTATGTGTTTGACGCGTCGGGTCAGATGAAAGCTTTCTTAGATCATCTGGGGTATATGTGGATGGTGCACCGCCCAAATGCCGCGATGTTTCATAAAATTGGCGTGACCATCTCCACCACGGCAGGCGCGGGATTGTCCCACACCACAAAGACCATGGCAAACAGCTTACGGTATTGGGGTGCGAGGCGCGTATTTTCCTTCCGCAAGGCCGTACAGGCGATAGCGTGGGATGGCGTTCCGGAGAAAAGGCGCCTGGACATTCAGCGCAAGATGGCGGCGCTTGCAAAAAATACATATAACGCGGTGCGTCATGTAGACAAATTGCCGGTTCCGCTGACGCAAAGAGGCATGTTTTTCATGATACGCAGTATGATGAAAAAGGGCGGCTGGAACGAAAGGGATCGGGAATATTGGAACGAGCAGGGATGGCTCAAAAAGAAAAGCCCCTTTCATGCCATCCATACCGGTTCGTGACAGAACGCACCACGTGTGCAAAGCTGTCTCCAGTTCCTGCAAAGCAAAAAGAGAAAGATGCCGACCATCTCTTTCGCGGTGGAAGGCATCTTTTATTGCTTCAATCCGTTGTTACCGCACATCCTTGTCAAAATGCTGGTAGTCTTTTACGGTTTTCCAATCCCCGCCCCATCTCCAGCCGCTTTTCGTAAAAAGCTTATAGCACAAATCCTCATGGTCTATTTTTCCCGCAAATTCCTTGGATCGGTCTACGTACGCCGTGCCATTTTTCGGGGAAACGCTGCCTTTTTTTACGTATGGATTGATTTTTGGGTTGATGTCTATCGCCATGCCGTAGCTGTGCAGAGACAGTTTTTTTGTTCCCGCTACGCGCCGGTAATTAAACGAGGAGGTGTTGTTGGCCTCCATGGAGCTCGTATCGTCCGCGGGTTCGCCGAAATCATCCACCAGCCGGACGGACGTAAAGGGGTATTTTGCCATATATAGCTCGTAGAATATCTGCATCACTTCATCTGCAAGCTTTTTATTGACGATCAGCTCACCTGTTTTGACATTGCCTTTAAAATCGTAGTACAGCAGCCCAATGTAGCGTAAATCGTCATAATGGATTTTTGCGTCGCCGTCATCCGCGGGGTAGCTGATGCCGGTAATGCGTTGTATCATCGCGTCATTGAGTTCCATGTAAAAGAAGCCGTCCACAGGCCCCAGTTTTTCCGGTTCAACGGACATGGCCGCGGTCGAGTCTTCCGGTGTTAATTCGGGCAATGATGTTGCCGCAGGAGTATACGTTGGGGAAGCAACCGGCAGCTTGGTCGAAGAAGGCGAAGGCGCAATGGAAGGCGATGGTGCTGTACCCTTAGGTGCCACGCAACCGGCGCAAATAACAGCGACTGTCAATAGAACTGCATACAGTTTTCTTATCTTCATCGGGATGTCGACACCTCCTGTTCCAATCATACATCAACATTAGCTTATCCGTGCATGAACAGGTTTATGTATTTATGACAAGCGCGTCGGCCGTGATTTGGCAACCGATGAAACTCATAGAAAAAGGCGGCCATCTTCTGACAGCCGCCTTCTGAAAGAGCATGAAACTATTCGTCCTTAAACGCCTCGTAGATGGCGCGCATAGCGGTGGGGAATTCATCGCTTTCAACACCGACGATGATGTTCATTTCGCTCGATCCCTGGTCGATCATGCGGATGTTGACGCCGGATTTTGCAAGTGCCCCAAAGAGCTTCGCTGCAATACCGATGGAATGAACCATGCCGCGGCCGACGGTGGCAATGAGGGCAAGGTTGTCGTGTATCTCCACACAATCGGATTCGCAAACCTGCATGAGCTCATCCAATACGGAATTCCGCTTGCCTTCAAGCTGGGAGTCCGCAAGCACGACGGACATTGTGTCAATGCCGGTCGGAATATGCTCAAAGGAAATGTTGTGGTTTTTGAGCACAGAAAGAACCTTGTAGCCAAAACCAACTTCGCTGTGCATATTGTCTTTTGCGATGGCGATAACGGTGAAGCCTGTGCGCCCCGCGATGCCGGTCAGCTTGCCGCCAAGCGGTTTGCCGTCGTCATCCGGAATAATAAGCGTGCCGGGTTCCTCAGGGGCGTTCGTGTTACGAACGTTGATGGGAATGCAGGCCTGGCGCACGGGAAAAATCGAATCCTCATGCAGCACAGTTGCGCCCATATAGGCCAGTTCGCGAAGCTCCGAGTACGTGATGGTACGGATGGGCTTGGGATCGTTTACAATGCGGGGGTCGGCCATCAAAAAGCCGGATACATCCGTCCAGTTCTCATACAGGTCTGCGTTGACGCCTCTGGCGACAATCGCGCCGGAAATATCGGAGCCGCCGCGCGGGAACACCTTGATGCTGCCATCGGGCAGCGCGCCGTAGAAGCCGGGGACCGTCACATGCTGTTTGCCGGCGAGCTTCTGCTGCATGAGCGCCTGTGTGCCTTCCGCGTCAAATTTGCCTTCGGCGGTAAAGCGGATGACGTCCGCCGCATCCACAAATGTAAAGCCAAGGTAGTTGGCAAGCAGCAGGCCGTTGAGATATTCCCCGCGGCTTGCGGCGTAATCCGCAGAAGCGCCATGCTTGATGTCCGCCCAAACGGTCTGCAAATACGGGCGTATGTCCAGCGTAAGCTCCAGTTCCTGTGCAATATCGATATACCGCTGCGCGATGACGTCAAATACCTCTTCAAAATGCTCGCCGGAGCTTGCAAGCTTCTGGCAGCGGTAAAGAAGATCGGTGATTTTTTCATCCTTATACGTTCGTTTGCCAGGGGCGGACGGTACGACGAACAGGCGTGCTTCATCGGCAAGCATAATCGCCTTTACTTTGCGGAATTGGGTAGCGTCAGCTAAGGAGCTGCCGCCAAACTTTGCGACCTTGACCTTCATGTTTGTGTGTTCTCCTCCGTTACGGTAAAATTTTCCTGCATTCCATATAATATCTCTTCTCTGAGGCTTCGCCCATTGAGAAGGTTTTGCGGGGGAGTGCGCCGTCATAGACGACAGTGGGGAACAGCTCGCTCTTTTTCATGGCCGGGAGCAAGAACCCTACGGTATCCGGCTTTTTGGAAAGCGAGCGGACAACGTCCGCGCCATGGATATAGTCTACCTCGCTGTGCAAAAATTCTTTGAGCAGCGCGTCGATTGCGTTCTGCAGCGTCCCAACGCTCAGCTGTTGTTTGGGGGCTACAACCTCAAAGTATCCCATTTTGTCCCCATGGTAAAAGGGCAGCATATGCGCACCGTTTTCGGGGTTTCCTGCAGCAGCTGCAAAGTCCTCTTCATTGGCGCAATAGCGGGTGGATACGTTCCCGTTTTCCTCCTTAAGCAGATCGCCCAGGCGCTCAATCGCCTTTTCGGGTGCAATGCCAAAGAGTACGCGGTGTATGGG
>JAEXTB010000336.1 GCA_023453725.1 Bacillota bacterium
GCCTTCCGCCTTCATGGGGTTGTTGACAATGTAAGAAGTAAACAGCGAGACAATGTAATTGAGCATGATCGCGACAATGACTTCATTTATTTTCAGTTTCGCCTTAATAAACCCGATCAGAGAACCAACGAGCCCGCCCGCAAGCATACCGGCGAGTATGGCCGCAAGAAGCACAAGGATGCGGGGAAGTCCGTTCAGCGCAAGGGCCACGGCTGCGCTGGCCAGCGCGCCAAGGTATAGCTGCCCTTCCCCGCCGATGTTGAATATGCCCGCTTTGTTTGCAACCGCGAATGCAAAGCCCGTAAACATCAGCGGAATGCTTTTGCTCAATGTGTTTGCAATGGCATTGGCGGAGCCAAACGCGCCATCGAGCATGGCGTCAAACGCTTTAAGCGGCTCATATCCGGCAATGAGCATGACGACCGCCGCAACAACGAGCGAAAGCACGATTGCCGCAAAGGAATATATCAGCTGGGTCAACACCGGATTGAGGCGGGTTCTGTTTTTTTCAGGCATTGGCGTTTCCCCCTTTCCTTCCGGCCATTAACAGGCTGATGGTTTCGGTATCGTAGTCTTCCGCTTTTCTTACATCCATCAGCTCACCCTTATACAGCACGCCCACAGTGTCGCTCAACTGGAAAATATCCGAAAGTTCTGCGGAAATAAGAAGAATGGCAGCGCCTTCGCTTCTAAGGCGAAGCAATACGCTATGGATATATCGAATGGCACCGATATCCAGCCCGCGCACCGGCTGGCACGCAAGTACAAACGGCGGCGCTTTTCCCACCTCGCGCGCGAGCACGAATTTTTGCTGGTTGCCGCCGGATAGGGACCCCACGCTTTGCTGGGTATCCACGGCGCGCACGTCAAACTCCCGCATCATGCGCTGCGCGCAGGCCTTGACATGCTGTTTCCGGATCATTCCCCGGCATACATACTGCGCGTCGTATTGGTTGCCAAGCAGATAATTGTCCTGAAGTGAAAACCCGCACAGGAGCGCCTGCTTGAGGCGATCCGACGGAATATATGCAAAATTTAAGTCCCGCCGTGCCTTGGGCGGTTTGTTCATCAGATCCATATCGTGGTACAGGAGTTTTCCTGTCTTGCTACGGCAAAGGCCCATGACGAGTTCTTCGAGTTCCTGCTGGCCGTTGCCTTCGACGCCAGCAATGCCGAAAATCTCTCCCGCATGCACTTCAAACGATACCAAAGACTGCGCATTGGGCAGCAGCCGCACATCCTGCACGCGCAGTACAGCATGCCCCCGCTGGACCGCAGGCTTCTCCATTTCAAGGTTTACGTCATACCCCACCATCAGCCTGGCAAGTTCCTCGGCGGATGTATCCGCCGTCTGCACCAGCGCTACAGATTTTCCGCCGCGCAGTATGGTGACTCGGTCTGAGACTTCCATGGTTTCCTTGAGCTTATGGGTAATAAAAATGATGGTCTTTCCCTGCGTACGCATGTCCTTCAGAATAGAAAGGAGCTGCTCTGCCTCTATGGGCGTGAGCACCGCAGTGGGTTCATCCAATATGATAATTTCAGCGCCCCGATAGAGTGTCTTCAATATTTCAACGCGCTGCTTCATGCCAACGGAAAGGTTGCACACAAGCGCGTCCAGGTTTACATCAAAGTGGTATTGATCGGAAAGTTTCTGTACAGTCTCCCGCGCGGCTTTTTTATCTATGACAATCTTGCCCGGCTCACTGCCCAATATGATATTTTCCAGGCAACTCAAATTGTTGATGAGCATAAAGTGCTGGTGCACCATGCCGATGCCAAGCTGAAAGGCCGTGCGTGGATTCATTTGTCCCACGGGCTTGCCGTTGATCTCCACCGTTCCCTCTTCAGGGCGGTACAATCCGAACAGCACTTTCATCAGGGTGGATTTTCCCGCCCCGTTTTCGCCCAAAAGACAGTGGATCTCGCCTTTGTTGACTTCAAAATCGATATGGTCGTTCGCGGTCATGTTATGAAAGCGCTTGGTAATGCCGCGCATGTTTACTGCCAGCAAAAGGACCCACCTCATTTCGTATTGTAAGCAATGCGGCCTCCGCCGAATGCGATCGTTTTCTAAAAGAGGAAAGACCGGCCGGCGTATTCTATCACGCCGACCGGCCGAATTTCACGTTTAGCCGATGGCGTTTGCCGATACGAATGCGTCAACTTCTTCAAGCGTTGTGGGAATAACGAGACTGCCGTCCTTGATCTTATCTTTCAGAGATTCAATGAGGGCAACGTCTTCATCGCTTACTTTGATGTTGCTGCCTTCGAGCGTATAGCCTACGCCGTCATCCTTTACACCAAGCACTGTGGTCGTGCCGACTGCGAGGTTGTTGTCCACACATGCGGCCTTCACGATTTCAAACGCTGCGGTATCCACGCGCTTCAACATGCTGGCGACGATATGATCGGGATCGAGCACGTTCTGGTTGGAGTTGACGCCGATGGCCTTAAAGTTCTTTTCCTTCGCAGCCTGGAATACGCCAAGGCCGGAACCGCCTGCAGCGTGGTAGATAATGTCTGCGCCCTTGTCAAACTGGCTGAGCGCGATTTCTTTTGCGGTGGTGGTGTCACTGAACGGGTTGTTGCCGCTGACATAATCGGTAAACACATTGATGCTGGGGTTTACAAGCTTTGCGCCAGCCTGGTAACCGGCATTAAATTTGATGAGGAGGGGAATTTCAAGCGCTGCGATAAATCCGAGCTGGTTGTTGTCCGCAACGCCATATGCTGCCGCATTCTTCTTCATCAGGCCCGCGAGAGCGCCGACAAGGAAAGAGCCTTCTTCTTCCTTGCAGGTGTAGTTCGCAATGTTGTCACCCGTTACTTCGCCGTCAATCAGGGCAAATTTCTGGTCCGGGAATTCGGGAGCGACTTTGGTAAGAGGATCGACCTGGTCAAAGCCGACGCAGACGATAACGCCGTATTCGCCGGAGCTTGCCATATCGCGCATGATGAGCTCAAACTCGGAGATCTGCTTGGGTTCTGCATAGTCAAAGGAAATGCCGAGGTCGCTTTCTGCCTTCTTCATGCCCGCGTAGACAAGATCATTGTAGGATTGATCGCCAAGTCCGCCGACGCCGAGTATGCAAGCCGCCTTCATGGTGGAACCTGTCTGTTCGGGCTGTTCAGTTTGGGCTGTCTGCTCGGGCGCAGCCGTGGAAGCCGCAGGTGCCGAGGGGCTGGACGCACCGGGGGCAGCGCAGGAAACCAGCATGCCGCACACAAGCAGCAGGGCAAGCACCATAACCGTAAGCTTTTTCATGTTCTTTCCTCCGTTCAAACTTCAAATGTAATCCTGCCGCCAAAGCGTACAACAAAAGCAGCTTGGGCCAAATCATTTTTGTACCACGCTGTACATTATTTATACAAGTTTCGTCTTGGAAGCAAGATTTGTCTAAATCATAGCATGCACAAAACAGTCCGTCAATAGCATTTATCGCGCTTTATGTTCGGGAAATTTCGAATATTATACTGTGAAACCCCCTTTTAAATTGATCTCACTTATACCTAAGTGAATCACTTGTATAATATAGCCCGAGCATTTCCAAGCTTGGGCACAATCTTTGTCGGCATATAGATACATTCCGTCGCCCATATTCGTACAAAACCACCTACGCTTCTCATACGCTCCTATTCATGAAACTTATGTACATGTTTCTGCGCAACTTGTACAAATTACTTTTTGTGCAACCTGCTCCAAAGCAACCACGTTCCAGCACTGTTGTATAATCTTGCCTTTACCGCTCATGCTCGAGCATTCCTGCGGAAAATCAGGAACGCACAGCACGAATCTGCACAATTGATTGTGCCTCAGACAATCAAAGCCGGTTCTTTCTCCTGCAGTTCCCGGCAGCAGGCGCGGATAGACAAGAGACCGCGCTCAAGCGCTTCCGCATCGCCTGGAGAAGACGTTGCAATCCGGATATACGAGCCGTTCCCCGCATCGCCCAACGAAAACCGTTCGGACCCGTATACGCTTACTCCGCGTTTTGAAAGGAGTGCCTCAAACAGCTTTCCGGTACAGGGTTTGGGAACAGGAAACCACTGATAAAAGGAGACAGGATGAATCATGTGACTGGTATCGCCCAGCAGTTTTGCGTAAACCCGGTTGCGCTCCACGGAGCGTTCGCGTTTTTTACACATCACTTCCAAGTGCAGCCCGTTGTGGATAATCTCCGCTGCAATTTCATTGTTGAAGGACGGCGTTTTTAAGTTGAGGCAGTATAGCCCCCTCTCAAGGGCTGCACGGTATTGTTCCGGGAACCCCAGCGCCGCCACCCGAAGACCGCCGCTGACGGATTTTGAAAGCCCGTTGATATATACCGTCTGTTCCGGGATAAGGCTTGCGATCGGCTGGCGCTGCTGTTCCGCCAAGAATGCATAGCTGTCGTCTTCTAACAGGATGAGCTGCTGCTGCGCAATCACGCGGGCAAGCTCACGCCTGCGTACTTCGTCAATTTCAAGGTTTGTCGGATTACTGCACGAGGGCATGAGGTACACACCCCGAATTTCGTTGAGCTTGCACGCTTTCTCCAATTCCCCCGGGTCCATCCCCGCCTTATCGCCCTTGATGGGCACAAGCTGGATATTAAGCATGTTTGCAAGATTGATAAAGTTGGGATAGGTATAGGGATCCACCGCGATCCGGGTGCCCGCATAAAACAGCGATGCAAGCGTTACGGAAAGCGCATTTTGCGCACCCGCAGTAAGAATAACGTGCCCTACGTCCGCTTCATAACCGGACTGCTGCATCCATTTTCTTATCATGCTCCGCTGGTATGGGGTACCAAGGGGATGGCTGTAATCAAAATAACGTTCCGCAAACGGCCGTGCAAGGAGCTCTGCGCCAATGCGGCAGACCAAAGCATTGTCCTCGTCGTACGGGCGGACAATGCCCATCTCAATTGCACATTCTTCGGGCTTGCCCATCATCGGGGGATGCGCCCCCACATGCGGTGAAACAAACGTCCCCCGGCCCACCCCGGCATAAATCAGGCCTTTGCGTTCGCAAAGCTGGTAGGCGCGCGTAATTGTGCTCAAATTCAGATCCAGATAATCCGCAAGTTCCCGCTGCGGAGGAAGCTTTGTATTTTCTTTAAGGCGGCCGGCTTGAATATCCCGTTCCAGCTGGTCCGCCAGGGAAAGGTAGATGGGATGCCTGAGGCTTTCCTTTTGCGGCTTCCATGTCATATGGTACTGTTCAAACGAATTTATGGGCATATGCGTACCGCCTTTTCCCGTTTATAAAAATGTATGCCATACAATATTGCCATTGAAACCATGCAATATGAATCATACAATGTAAACATTATACGGTCAACAGGAGTGAAACACATGGAAACGAAGAGCGCATATTTACACTTGCTGGGGCAGGCACAAAAGTACGCCGCCGCATATATCCAGGGCATAGACGACATGCCCGTGTTTCCCAAGGAGGAGGCGATTGCGGCGCTCGGCGCGTTTGACGAGCCGCTTCCTGCCGCTTCTTCCGATCCCTCAGATGTGCTGCGCCTGCTGCATACAGTCGGCGCGCCCGCTACGGTGGCACAGACCGGAGGGAGATATTTCGGCTATGTCACCGGTGGGGTTTATCCCATCGCGCATGCGGCAGATTGGCTCACATCCACCTATGACCAAAACGCAGCGCTCTACCTGATGTCCCCACTGGCCTCCAAGCTTGAGGCTGTGTGCGAAGCATGGGTGACTGAACTGCTAGGTCTGCCCAATGGCACCGCAGCCGGATTTGTCAGCGGTTCGTCTAGCGCCATCCTCTGCGCACTTGCCGCCGCGCGCAACTCACTTCTGCTAAAGCAAGGGTATGATGTGGCGCAGGAAGGGCTAAGAAACGCGCCGGAGTTACGCGTTGTACTGGGCGAGCAGGCGCATGCCTCCGTATTAAAGGCGCTCTCCCTGCTCGGCATCGGAAAAAGAGAACTTATCCTCGCCCCCGTGGACGCCATGGGACGTATCCAGGTGGATGCGCTGCCCCCTCTTGATGAAACGACGCTGCTGATCTTACAGGCGGGCAACGCAAACGGCGGCGGGTTTGACCCGATTGACGAATTATGCGACTTGGCGAACCAAAAAGGCGCTTGGGTGCATGTGGACGGCGCGTTTGGGTTATGGGCCGCCGCATCGCACAGGCAGCGGCACTTGACCGCAGGGCTTGAGAAAGCCGATTCCTGGTCCGCGGACGCGCATAAGACGCTCAACACCGCCTATGATTCCGGCATTGTGTTATGTAAGCACCGCACCGCGCTTTCAGGAGCGCTGCAGGCCTCAGGCGGCTATCTGCATTTTAGTGAAGAACGTGACGGTATGCGCTATACGCCGGAAATGTCCAGGCGTTCCCGCGCAATTTCGTTGTGGGCCACCATAAAGCAACTGGGGGCATCAGGCGTTGCGGAACTTATCGACCGTCTGTGCGACCATACTGCCTACTTTGCGCAGGAGTTGCAACGGCAGGGGTTTATCATCGTCAATCCCCCCTGTTTTAACCAGCTCATGGTAAAATGCGAAACGCCGGATGAGACCCGGCAGGTGCTGCGCGAAGTACAAGGCAGCGGCGTATGCTGGTGCGGCGGAAGCGTCTACCATAACGAGCCGGTCATACGTGTGAGCGTTTGCTCCTACCGTACCACGCGTAACGATATCGAAAAAAGTGTTGCGGCGTTTGTACAGGCAGAAGCCAACGGCATGGCATAAGGAGGGAGACTACTATGGGCGTGCGGTTCTCCAAACGGTCCCATTATGTAAAAGCCTCAGATGTCCGCGAGCTGTTAAAAATAACCGAGCAGCCCGGCGTCATCTCGTTTGCAGGAGGTCTTCCGGCGCCTGAACTGTTTCCAGTGGAACAACTACAGGCCGTAAGCCAGGCCGTATTCAATAAGCGCGGCCAATCCGCCCTCCAATACAGCACCACGGAAGGGTATGCGCCTTTACGCGAGCAGATTGCCGCGCGCATCAAAAAGAACGGCATTGACGCAAGCGCGGATGAGATTATGATCACCGCAGGTTCCCAGCAGGGGCTGGATTTGACGGGCAAGGTCTTTCTGGATGAAGGGGACGTCGTCATCTGCGAGCGGCCGACTTATCTTGCTGCCATCAATGCGTTTCAGGCATACCTGCCTGCGTTTGCCGATGTGGAAATGGATGAAAACGGCATGGTGATGGAAGCGTTGGAGGAGTGCCTCAAAAATAATCCAAAAGCAAAATTCATTTATACCATACCGGATTTTCAGAACCCCACCGGAAAGGTGATGAGTCTAGAACGGCGCAAGCGCCTGATTGAACTTGCCAACCGTTACGATATCATCGTGATTGAAGACAACCCATACGGGGAACTGCGTTTTGAGGGAGAACCTCTCCCTTCCGTCAAGCACTTTGATACACAAGACCGTGTCATTTATTTGGGCACGTTTTCAAAGATACTCGCTCCCGGCCTTCGCATCGGATGGGTGCACGCGCCAAAGGAACTCCTCCACAAGTATCTCCTGTTTAAACAGGGAGCGGATCTGCACACCAGCACGCTAGCACAAATGCAGGCCTCTATGTTTCTTGACACCTGCTGTATTGAGACGCATATCCAGACATTAACCCGCCAGTACGCCCGGCGCGCAGACGTGATGATGGAATGCATCAAGGCAGAGCTAAATGGCGTTGCCACATGTGAAAAGCCGCAGGGCGGGCTGTTTTTGTGGCTCCGGTTCCAAGGCGGCTGCGATGCCCGCGAACTTCTGAAAAAATGCATCGGAAAAGATGTGGCGTTTGTTCCGGGAGAGTCCTTCTATGCAAATGACCCGGACCGGCATACGGCAAGGCTGAATTATAGCAACGCCACGGAAGAACGCATACGCGAAGGCATCCGCCGCATTGCCGAGGCGTTTAGACAACCATAACGTAAGCCCAATGGGCATAAAAAAGCCCCTGTGTATCCCTTAAACAGGGAGGCACAGGGGCTTTGCTTTATTTTTGTTATGCTTCTATGCGGAATTCACTCGTCAGTGTGGTTTGTACGCTTTGGCCGTTTCCGATATCGTTTGAAACGCCCTTGACAAGACGGTAGGTGCCTTCTTCCAATGTGGAAAACAAACTAAGCGAAAGCGAGACTTCTTTTACTTCACCGGGCTCGAGAATATACGCAATTGCGATCCACGCAACATCGCCTTTGAACGGAACATCCTTCCATACGCCGTCCTTCTTTTGCTGCAGAGAGGACGCTTCGCCAAATGTACACGTATACTCCGTTTCGTTCTTGATCAGAGCTTTTACTTCCGCGCTGTTGGGGGAATATTTACTCTGCTTCATAGTCATTTTCAATCCGGTCAAATCCGGCGTGCCGCGGTCTTTGATGAGAAACTCGGCTGTTGCCTGCTCTTTGGTGGTCTGGCCGTTTCCTTTATCCCCGAATACGTCCTTTACCAGGCGGTAGACGCCGGGTTTGAGGGTGGAGAACAGGTTCATCGACAGCGTAACCTCTTTTGATTCGCCGGGTTTGAGAATATATGCAATTTCGATCCATGCAACATCCTCTTTAAACGGGACGGTCTTCCACGTTCCACCGCTTCTCACCTGAAGATAGGACGCTTCTCCAAACGTATAGGTATACTTTGTTCCGTTTTTGAGTGTGGCTTTCAGTTCCGCGCTGTCCGGATAATAGGTATCCTGCTTCATGGTCAGCGTCATCGCGCCCGGTTTCGGCGTAGGCGTCGCAGGCTTGGGGGTCGGCGCCTTGGTGGGCTTGGGGGTTGGCGCCTTGCTCGGGGCAGGTGTCTGCGTAGGCGCAGGCGTTGCCGTTTCCTCCGGCACAGGCGTCGGCGTGACGGTGGGTGTTGGCGTAGGGGTCTCCTCAACAGCAGTCGGGGCCGGTGTTGCAGGAACGGGCGTAGGCGTGACAGGCGTTTGCGCCTGGCAGGCCGATATCAGGAACATGACGGCAAGCGCCATGGCCAAGAAAACATGCTTTTTCATTCGGGCATCCTCCTTGTTTTATTCTGTTACTTATCAAACGCAGGAATACCCATTCCGGTTCCCATCGTTCGTATATTACCTCACCGTCTATTGTTGTTTCTGACCGCAGTGGTATAATCAAGACGTCATTACTGCAGTTTTGAAGGGATACTTGCCATGCAATTCAGAGAGACAGGCGTCAAAGGAAACCCTGCCATCATCCTCCTACATGGGGGCGGATTATCCTGGTGGTCATTCGAGGGCGTAATCAACGCGCTTAAGGATGATTACCATATTATCACCCCAATTTTAGACGGGCATGGCGAGGACGGCCTGGAACCGTTTATCAGCATTGAACAATGCGCCAGCAGGCTCATCGCGTACATCGATGCGGAGCATAACGGAAGCGTGTTTGCTTTAACTGGACTTTCCATCGGCGCGCAGATCGCGGTAGAGGTATTGTCCCGGCGTCCGAACACTGCAAAATATGCCATAATAGAAAGCGCGCTTGTCATGCCCATGAAAAGCGTCCGCTATTTCGCAGCGCCCATGTATCGGTTGTGCTATGGCCTGACAAAGCAGCGGTGGTTTGCAAGGCTACAGGCAAAGTCCCTGTGCCTGCCCAAGGAGAAAGTAGCGCAATATTATGACGACGGCTTGCTGATACAAAGACAGTCCTTAATTAATCTCACATTGAGTAACAGCAGCTACCGTTTGAAAAACGGCTTGACGAAGACGCGCGCGAAGGCTTTGGTAATTGTAGGCGAACGCGAGCTTCGTATTATGAAACAATCCGCGCAGGCGCTCCATTTGACAATCCCCGAGAGCGAGCTCTACGTTGCGCCAGCCATGAAGCACGGAGAATTGAGCCTGCTGCATCCCATGCAGTATGCTGCCATACTGCGTGCATTTTTTAAAGACGAGTTCCGCCCATAATCCTGTGCAAGAAAAAGCAGCTTGCAAATGCAAGCTGCACAGAGTACCCTTCGGGCCGCTCCCCTCCGGAAGCTATCTACTTTCACGCAATCCGTTCAAGATCAAAAGCAGGCAGAGTTTTCCCATACCTGTTTTTTTGTTATACGCTATTCACAATACTGTTCCAGGAACCTAGAAAGATTGTCAAACGCAATTCCCCTGACCTGCTCTTCTGAATACCCCGCCTGAAGCAGCGCCTCAAAAATGAGCGGAACGTCCTGCGGGCCGTTTACACCCTCAGGCCCTTTTGTAATACCGTCAAAATCGGAACCCAGACCAAGGATGGAGAGCGCGCCTAAAGACGCGAAATGATCCACATGCCGCACAACGTCGGCTATCGTTGCACCACCGCCATCACGCAGGAAATCCGCCAAATAATTCAATCCCACAAAGCCGCCCGCATCACGAAGAGCCACGATCTGCTCATCCGTCAGGTTGCGCCTGTGCGCGCATACGGCTTTGGCGTTGGAGTGGCTCGCCATGGGGGGCAGCTTGGAGCAGCGCATCACATCCCAAAACCCGGTTTCATTGATGTGAGAGACGTCCACGATCATTTTGAGGCGATTCATTTCAGCAATCACCTCGCGGCCAAAGCCGCTCAATCCTCCGCCGTATTCCTCCCCTACGCCATCCGCAAGCTCGTTGCGGTGGTTCCATGTAAGCGTCATGAGCCGCACGCCCAGGCGATGAAAGATTTCCACCATTTCAATATTCCCGGCCAGCGCGTCAGCGCCCTCAATTGTCAGCAGCGTGCCGATCTGCCCTTCCCCAATCGCACCTACGCCCATGCCATGTCCGAGGTGTACAAGGCGGTATTCCTCAACCATGCGGTGATAATCATGGATCATCAGAAGCGCGTTGGTCATGGCCCGGGCGCGTTCCTCGCGATCCGCAGGGAATGCCGCAAAAAACACAAGTTTCATGTTGCCTGCGCGCATCCCCGTAAGCGTCATATGCTGGCTGCCGTCGATCGGCGCATCCAGCTTTGCCCCTTTGCGCATAAGACACAGAAAATCGTTGTGCGCATCCGCCACCGGAAATTTGATACTACCCATATATCCCATCCTTTTCATGATTCCATTCATTGTATTGTACCGCGCGCTCTATCGTGAGAAAAGAAAAATATGAAGTGTAATCATATTCACCTTTGCCTATAGCTGCCCCCGGCCAGCGCCTATTGCTTGGTTGTCACCGGATTACTATAATGAAAGCAGGAATTTGCCGGGCTTATCCCCGGCCATTGCATGAGGTGCAGCATGAAAGTTGTGATCGCCATCGATTCTTTTAAAGGCAGCTTATCCTCCATGCAGGCGGGAAGCGCTGCACGGGAGGGTATCCTGCGCGCGGTTCCGGATGCGGATGTGGTGGTGCGCCCCCTTGCAGACGGCGGAGAGGGTACTGTAGATGCCCTAATAGAGGGGCTGGGCGGCGAGAAGATCCATACGACAGTAACTGGCCCGCTCGGCGAGCGGGTGGAATGTAGTTACGGCATTCTCCCCGATAGAGGGCTCGCCATCATGGAAATGGCAAGCTGCTGCGGGCTGCCGCTGGTACCGCGAGACCGGCTGGACCCAAGGTTTACTACGACATACGGCCTTGGAGAGCTAATCCACCACGCGATGGACAGGGGATGCCGCGAGTTTTTAATCGGCATCGGCGGAAGTGCTACAAACGATGCCGGTATCGGCATGCTCACAGCCTTAGGTTTTGGTTTTTATAAGAAGGATGGCGAATGCGCAGGCATCAATGGAAGCGCCCTTGGGCAGACGCACCGCATTGATACTTCGGGTGCCGACCCGCGGCTAAAAGAATGCCGCTTCCGTATCGCCTGTGATGTAACCAATCCACTTTATGGGGAACATGGCGCAGCATATGTGTACGCACCGCAAAAAGGAGCTACGCCTGAAATTGTAGTTGAGCTCGACGATGGATTACAGCATTTTGCCGCCGTCTGCTCGAATTTCTTTCCTAGCGGCTTCCATACCCTGCCCGGCGCGGGCGCTGCGGGCGGCCTTGGCTTTGCGTTTGCCGCATTTTTGTCCGCAGAACTGACCCCCGGCGTTGCGCTTGTGCTGGATGCTATCCATCTTCACGAGGAGGTGCAGGACGCAGACTATGTAATCACCGGCGAAGGGCGGATGGACTTTCAGACGGCCATGGGAAAGGCGCCCATAGGCGCAGCAAAGCTGGCAAAGCAATATGGTGCCTATACGCTTGCGTTTGCGGGCGCAACCACAGACGATGCGAGAGAGGTCAACAACCACGGGGTTGACGCGTATTTTGCCATTCCGCAGGCTCCGCTTACATTACGTGAAGCAATGGAAACCGACCGGGCTTATAAAAACTTAGCCTCCCGTGCAGAGCAGGTGTTCCGCGTGATTGCCCTGCAAAAGCCATTTCAATAGCCACTGTTGATTTAAACCACGTAAAAAGCGCGCATCTGCGCGCTTTTTCTGCACTTATTCCGGAAGCGTATCCAGGAATTCCAGCATGATCTTTTCAAACTGCCTCGGTTTATCGTAATGGACGCCATGACCGCTTACAACATCAACGAGCACGTTGCCCGGTATGAGTTCGTGCGCGCGTTGGGCGTCCTCGCCGCTCATCGCCGCAAGGAGCACGCCATTTTGATCATAGCTCCAGCTTGCATGGATCAGCACTGACGGACAGCGGATTTCTTTCAGCGTTGCAGCCTGATCGTATTCTGTTAGCCACGAGCCGTCATAGAACGTATCCCCAAAGCACAGGTCATATCCGCCATTTAACAAGTCAAATGCCCGGTTGATCGATGGCGGTAGGAAGAATATCCTCAATCCCTTGTCCGGGTTTTTGTCCATATACGAGTAGGCATAGTTCTTGATATTGCCCCATGAATCCCCAAAGAACTTTTGCAGGTAGCAATTTTGCAGATAAAAGCGGGTGTAGTCCGTCTCCCCGTCCTGGTTTAGAAAGCGGTGAATGGGTTCGAATCCGTCCAGCCACGCATAGGAGGTTTCCCGCCGCCCGGCTTCTGTAGAGAAAAATGGAGGATCCTCCAACACAATGCCCCGCACGTCTTCTGGAGAATGCGCGGCAAGCCAGGCTGTGAGCAAGCCGCCCGAGGAATGGCCGGACACGATTGCAGGCGCGCCGATAACCTCCTTAATAAACCAGATAAAATCGTTGCCCATGGCCTTGGCCGAGTATTTTTGCGGGTCCTTAGTGGATCCGCCATGTCCGTGGCAATCCACCGCAAAGATGTGGAAACGCTTAGATAGCTTGGGAAGCACTTTTACATAGTCCTCCCAACTGGTCATTTGTCCGTGTATGAGAAGCAGTGGCGGCCCGTTATCCGGCCCTTCCCCATAGTTCAAACGGTGCCGTCCGGCAGTACTGCCTGCTTTTCAGTAAAGCCTGCATTATCCAATATCCGGGTAGTGTTTTTGTCATAATTCATGTTGTTGTAGAAATAGCCTCCCGCCGCGACAAGCAGCAGAAGGAGTAACCCGCCAAGTATCAGCAGCACGGCCTTCAACCCCCGTTTCATTCCTGCGCCTCTTCCTTTGCCTTTTTAGCAGCCTTGACGGCTCTTGCAAAGCGCAGGCCTTCTTCCGCTTCCCGGGACGGCGTTGTTTCCTGCGCCGCGCGCAAAAAGATTTCATCCGCAATCTTATCAAAATAGTCCTGCCGCTGGATCGCGATACCGCGGTTTACATCCGCAAGCAGCAGCAGCGTATCTCCCGGATTGATATGAAACATATCCCGCGCTTCCTTGGGGATGACGATTTGCCCTTTTGGGCCAACCTTGACAGAGCTCATATACTTGCCAAATTCCTGATTTGATCCTTCCGTATTTCGATCCGCCATATAGCGCCCCTTTCTTGTATAATTAGTATAACTAATTATACTAATTTGCAGAGGACTGTCAAGCGTAATGCGTTCGAAAAGGCAGAATATAAAATATTCACCGGTCATAGCCCGGTGAATATTCTGTGGGGTTCAGGTATTTGGATCTGATGTCCAGCCTTCCAATTGATCTTCCATCTTAAACACCATATCCTGATTTCGGATGAAGATCACACGTTCATCCGGGTATGTTGCTACATCGTTGCTTTCCTGCGTACCAACATCAAGTATCTGCAGCACCTCGCTGCCGTTATTGATAAACTGGTGTGCAATGCCTTTTCCGGCAGGCTTAGATACAACGTCTCCCGCCCTTACCGGAATTTCGTTTCCATCCATACGCAGCAGCCCCGTTCCGCCAAGGATCATAAAGAACTCTTCCTGCGTGGAGTGCGTGTGATACTTAGCGCTTTTTCCGCCAGGCTGCACATAGTCAATATTGGCATACAGCTTCTCACAGCCGATTGCTTTGCCTACGTACAAGGTATTCATCAAGGACCTATGTTCGGGATCGTCCATAAACTCGGTGGGGAAGTTACCGATATTCAGTACCCTGTTCATTGCGCCCTCCACTTTTTAAAAATCCGTTTTATTTTCCTGCCATATGCAGCGCAGTCTCAACCGCGGCATTGAATATACCGAGCGCTTCGTCAGCTTCGGCTTCCGTCATCACAAGGGGCGGTTTGATTTTCAGCACGTTCATGCGGTACCCGGCTTCTCCCAGTATGAGGCCCATAGAAAGCGCAACTGCCTTTACCGTCTGGGCAAGGCGCAGCGCGGGTTCCTTGGTGGCCGGGTTTTCCACAAACTCGATGCCGATATGCAGGCCCACCTGTCGAACATCGCCGATGCAGGGATATTTCTTTTGCGCTTGTGCAAGCCCTATAGCCAGGCGTTCCCCAATGGTATTGACATTGTCAAGCACATGGTCCCGTTCAACGATCTCCAGCTGTTTGAGTGCCGCGACCTGGGCAATGCTGTTGTTGGAGAACGTGTGGATGTCCTCGCCCAATGGGCCAAAGCCCTCCACCCGGTCGTGTACGATGATTGCGGCGATGGGAAGCCCCGCGCCAAGCGCCTTGCCCATGCAGATAATATCGGGCTCTACCTCATACTTGTTGGAAGCAAAATAATCGCCGATGCGGCAGAATGTCTGCATTTCATCAAATATCAAAAGCGCGCCAAATTCGTCGCACAATTGCCGCAGGCCTTCCAAATACCGCTTGGGCATGGGGATTTGGCCGCCGCTCGCCTGTAATGGCTCCACAATAATGCCTGCCACCGGCCCGCTCACGCCCGAACGCATGGTTTCCCTTGCCACCTTCAGGCAGTAATCGATGCAGTCTTCCGGATTGGGCGTATCCATCCAGCGGTAGAGGTACGGATTGGGCACGCGGATAAACACATCGTTCAATATGCTTAAAAAGCTGTTAAACCCAGTAAACATGCCCGCCGCTTTGGTGGAGATCCAGGAGGCGGCCCCTGTTGTAAGAGATGTGCCGTGGTACCCATCGTGCAGGCACATAAACTTGCGCGCACCCTTGACGTGCTTGACCGCAAGCTTCATGGCCGCCTCAATGGCGGCGCTGCCGCCTACGTTAAACAGAACACGGTTGAGGTGTTTGGGCGCAAGCTCTGTGAGCCGTTTGGCAAGCGCGTAGCGCGGGCGGCTGTCGCTATTTTGGTTTAAATGCCCGAGCGTTCCCATATGCCCCGCAACCGCATCGCGGATTTCCGCGTTGGCGTGGCCTAAGTACAGCGCCCAGCCCTGGGATGTACAGTCGATGTAGCTTTTTCCCTGCAGGTCGTAAAGCCGCACGCCCTCGCCGCGTTCAAAGCAAACGCCGTGCTGGCCGCTTCCAAGCATGACATACTTGTTGTATTCTGCCAACGCTTCCGGGGTCACGGCATTGATGGCTTCCAAAGTCCTATCCATATCCGTATTCCTTTCTATGTTATCTTTTGAGTGCTACTCTGATGTTTTGGGGTGAGATGGCTCGTTTCTTCGCTTCAATTTCTTTGATCAGACGCACCACCGCGCAGTTGACGGGGGTAGGTACGCCCAATTCTTTACCTTTTTGCGCGATCCAGCCATTGAGCGTTTCCACCTCGGTCCTGCCTCCGCGCAAAAGCGAAGTAAGCGAAGAAGAGCGGAGCTTTCGGTATTTGAGCCCAACCACCAGCAGCATAAAATGCCTGCGCAGATTGTCCCAAACTTTTTCTCCTTTTATGAACCGATAATAGTCAAACTTTCCGCCAAAGGGAGGAACCGTAACCCCCATGGCATTTGATACCGCGAGGTCTTCCCGGACGATTTCAATAAAGAACCGGCGTACGTCTGCACGCAGAAGCATGCGCCCGAGTGTTTCTCCCGTCATTGCTCCGCCGCAGGTGATGCCGGAATTGATGATGAGTTTAGAAAACATGACAGAAAGATACGTATTTGTTACCGTTGTAGGCGCCACGTGCGTCAACGCCTGTTGGACTTCCAAAAGGCGCCCATCTTCTCCGCCGCGCATCATGCCCAGCAGAAATCCACCCTCCCCGGTAATCTCCATGTGGGTATCGGAATGCATGGTGCAGCTCCATGTAACCACCGCGCCCGCAGCACGGTCAGCGCCAACGGCTTGTGTGAGCAGGTCGATACAGATACCGTTTTGCAGCGCCACCACGAGCCCGCCGGGGATGAGATGCTCCAGCACGCTATTTGCAGCTTCAGCCAAATCATACGCCTTCGTCGCAATCAGGCAGCAATCATATGTACCCATAAGCGCCCGAACACTGCTTACCGCATGAAGCAATACCGTATGCGTCCCGCGCTTTCCGGTTATGACAAGCCCTGTCTCGCTGATTGCCTTTGCAGAAGCCTCTCTGCGGCAGACAAGCGTCACGTCTACGCCCGCCATTG
>JAEXTB010000339.1 GCA_023453725.1 Bacillota bacterium
TCTGTAATGCTTTTAGAAAAGTTGAAATTTACCTTCCTTGGCATAGAAGCCGATGAGCAAATATTTCACTTAAATGTGATTTAGTTTGCATTACTAAGGTTAAACATACACCGGCTGGAGCTCGTTCCCATCCGAAGAGAAATACGCTGAGCTTGTTCAATCCATGCAGCCCGATTATGTTTCCCATCACTGAAGCTCGTGTTGTCGCAGCCTGAATGCGGAGTCGTGCGCAGTGAAACCTATTCAAACATGGCGTGATTTGCATATATTTCCATTAGAGATCACCCGAACAACCTCAAGGCATCCCTCGCCACCTGCCTTCCGGCATGCGATTTTTTAAATCCCCCCAGTTTTTACACACGTGTTCCACTTGTGACATAATATATACTATGTCACCGCATAGTAACAAATGACAAGGAAGTGATAATTATGAGTCGCGACAACCTTTTCCCCTTTCTAGCCGGTGCTGCCATTGGGTCTCGCTTCAGCAGACGGCGTAGATGCAGCCGCTGTCGGCCCCGTTAAGACATATGGATCTTATGCTTGCCTGTTAAAGGCAAGCTTTTTTGTGACAAAACGGCATAACGCATTATGGGGTAAGACGACCCAACCGTCACGATGACTAAACACACCCCCGAACGTTAGACGTTTAGGGATTTTGCTTGGCGCTATAACGAATTCGAATCCCTGCTCTTTTGGTCGATCGCAGAAAACCTTATCGCAAAATGCAGAAATACGAGAAGCGGCTTGTGGCATAAGCGCAAATTAGGGAATAAGATGTACGAGTAAGCAAATAGGAGGCAGCTCATGCAGGATGAAGAAACCATAAGTCAATGTGCGGAAGCACTCAGCGCTCTAGGGTGCGTGCAAAGCGCTGAACAGCTTTCTTTTTTTGCAAATTTGCTTGCCATTACAATTTCAAAAGACAAGAGTGCCGATGAATTAAATGTAATAGGTAACTTTATTGTTGGAGTCGGAGGACTCATTCTTACTATTACTGCGCAAATACAGGCTTGCGAGTCGAAACAAGATAAATTGAAACAAATTAGAGATTTAAAAAAACAAATAAAGCAATTAGAAGATAGTTTGCTTGGCTGATCTATTGACTTGGCCCTTAAGCACCCTAGCCGATGCTAAATATGGGCACAACAAATCGATCCTATCGCAACCTATCCCTTAACGGTTTTCGCACGATACATGCCCTTTTGCTTCAGTTCTCCAACAACGTCGTACATATCTTTGCCATCAATGGTTACCGAACTGCACGCACCCGGATTTTCTTCAGAAAACGTATCCCAGGTAGTAACCAAGGCATAACCCAGACAAGGACGAGGGCTTCCGATTATCCATAACCCGGGATGCTCTCCGAACTTCGCATTATGTTTAGCACCGGTGCTGAGGTGAACTTCCGATGGTTTAATTTATAGACAGCGTCCTTACTTTGAATGTTATTTAGATAATCTATGACATCGTTCTTCCAAAACTTTCCTGTCTGTATAAACGTCAACTTCACATTATGTTTACCCGGCGTGTGAACAGAAAATTAACCACTTATTCTTTGCGCGACTCACATGTTGCCCCCACCTGAAGACATGTGCAGATGCAGTTCCCCTCCACCTGTGATCTTACATTTTGGGTAATAACCTGATCGCCACAGCAGAGCGGCTCCGGCGTGGCGATCAGGGCATTGTTGGGACAAGGCTTCCTCATTATAGGCGTCAGTCCGCTTCTTTGCTGACGCTGGCGCCAATATCGATAATTGAACCATTCTCCATATAGCTGTACAGCGCGGCCGTGGTCTTAGCGCCGGTGGTGATGACTGCAAACGTGCGGGGTGCGTCTGAATAGTCAGTGTTATGGTCAATCCATGTTCCTTCGTTCAGATAGAGCTTTCCATTCCCCGCATCCTTATACGCGGGCACATGGGTATGGCCGAACACAACCACATCCACATTTTCATCCGGGTTTTCCAGATACTGTACCTTTGCCTGTCTCAAAAAATACTCCCAGTCTATGGTTCCTGAAACTGCCTCAATGAAGCTGTTGGGAACCTTGACCTGGTTGATTTTTTGACGCTCGTCCCAGGTGCGCTGAATATTCTTAAACAGCACCGGTGCGGAAATGGTTCCATCCGCCTGCTGAGCCGGATAAAAATCAAGGTAGGTATAGGCATCGTCAAATCCGGCAATGTGCATATCGAATATCTTCTCATCAAGGCCCTCGTTGGGCGTCATCCGTGAGGAAATGTCTTTGAGAAGCGAGTAATAAATGTAAGCACCGTACTGATCTGTATCGGCTTTATCCGGTACATCCGTCACTACCGGCAAATTCTTTTCAACCTTCGGACGGCCTTCCAAAACCCACGTTGCGGCATAACGGGCGTAGAAATAACCGGCGGGAAAGATGGTATCATCATTGCCGCACAGCTCCGCGTTGGTGACCGTATCCGGCGCGGAAAATACGTCATAGCGATGGCCATGCTCAATTGCAATCTCGCTTCGATCACCCGTATAATAGACGCCGAGCCCTTCGGCATCCCTGGCCTGAACGATGTCAGGAATTGCTTCCTGCAAAACTTCAGCCTCCAGCGTCATGTCATGGTTTCCGGGTATGTACACAAGCTTTATTCCGCTGTCGATCACGTTATTCAACTCGTCGAAAACGGCCTGATTGGTGGCAATCGCGTCTTTATAAAACTGTCTTACATCCGTATAACTGGGATAATAGACCGGCAGAAACCAGTCGTCCAGAAAATCGCCGTCTATTACCAGTTCCCTCACATCTGTCGTACTTTGCAAGCGCTGCAAAAAATCAATGAGCAGCGGACGGTTTTTCAACGTTTCGGTATATCTATCATCGATACCGAGGTGGATATCGCTTATGACGACGATCTTGTCTCTTTTGTCGCCGGCATCCCACAAAGCTGCGGCGCCCTTCGGCGCGTCTGAGACTGATGCGCCGGTGTTCGGCAAGCATCCGGTCGTGAGAAGCATTACTATGCTGAACGCCAACAATAAAGAGAGAATCCTTGCTTTCATGTTCTTTTCCTCCAATAGTACAAGATTTTCGGCCATCTGGTCGGCGTGGAGCTACTCGAGCTCCTTGTCAGTAAAGCAAAACGTATTTATGAAGCGTATGCTTTTCCTTGTATCTGCGTCCGTCAATTGGATCGCCTCCTCTTCTAAAAATAGATTGCAGATATTCCGTGCTGAGAATAACGCGAAATATAAAAAACGAGTCTTTATTGCTTAAAAGACTCATTTTTACACTTAAAAACCTTATTTCTTAGAAGATTTTCTCTTGACAAACGATCCTGCATCCTCACACCTAAGTTCGCAGCGTCTATGCGTTACAGCGTGATTCCGATAGAATTTATTATTTTAGCGCCTGTGCTTTCGTAATAATGCAGCATTTCGTCAATTTTCTTTTTATCATAACTGGTAATGCAATCTGATAAGACATTAACTCTATAATTTGCTTTGCGTAGGTTGTAACAGGTTGATTTAACACAAGCAATAGCATCTGCTCCCGCTATGTAAAAATCACACATTTCATTTTTACTAATAAAGTCTGCGAACTCCTCACTGCTTAATGCATTTCCTTTGTATTTTGTGAAAACATTTTTGGACACTATTTTCAAATCCGAAACTAATTCAGACCCACGTGTGTTGGGTTTAAAAGTCCTCGTGCCGTTTGATAAATTTTCATGCCTTATATAAACAACATGAATATCATTATTGACTGCCCAATCAATAGCTGTATTAATATTATCAATTATATCCTTGTAATTCTTTGTTATATCATTTTGAATATCTATTATTACTAAGGCTTTTTTCTGCACAGTGTCTCCTCCTGATAGATGATAGGAAAAGTTTTTTCGTAAAACATCATGATGAGTGTAAAACCCTGTCAATTGCAATGCGGCTACCCCAATGGGTACTCATAATCGGCAAAGCGTTCCAATAGGATCAGATTCATACGCTCACCACCCACTCCCTGCATTGCTCGATGCGCTTGCCACCATCGCCCTGTTCTTTGTCGTAAGCGAATTGGTTAAGCAAATCGCACGGAAAGTCACTGCATTTACCGCAATGCTCCAGGCCTTTACCTTCGCAGCAACTTTTTACAGGGCAGGAATCGCCCCAAAACGGCTTGTCAATATGTACACAGCCCCCGCAACTCATCTTGTCCCTGTATTCGCACTCCCTACACAAAATGCCGCACCTTGATTCAACCATTGTCCATGCCCTCCAACTTTCATTTTTATGTTATTTAAGCACAGCGAACATGACAACAGGGCGTCTTGTTTATTTGTACCTTGATAAAATATTTTCAGCGGCGGTTTTCAAATTTTCCACGATATGTTCCGGCTCTAGCACTTTCACCTTGCCGCCAAAGCCAAGCAGCCAGACGAGAATATAATCGCGTTTCGTAAACTTGATTTCAAAACGCAATCCCTCGGTTGTTTCTTCGTAGCAATGGAGTCCGTAGGTCTCAATAAGCTGATATTTTTCTGATGGGTCAAACAGCGCAACCAGTTTATTTTCTTTATCATCCTCAAACCACGCTTTAAAGTCACGCTTCTCCGGCGGAATTTCGCGTGGTACAAACCTCTCGTCACATAAACGCAGATTCCACAGGCGTTGGAGTTTGAACAGCCGAAAATCCGACTGCTCTAAACAAAACCCGAAAACATACCACGCCGTCCATTGAAAAATAACGAAGTATGGTTCAATTTGGCGATGAGATTCGCCTTTTTCGTAGAAATAGTCAAACTCAATGGTCTGACCGTAAAGCACAGCGCGTTTTATCAGTTCGATTTTATCGGTAAGTTGCCCCCTGTGATGCGAAGCGAGGTCGATAATGACAGGCTCGCGCATTGAAACAACCGCGTCGGTATTGGCGCGGAGCTTGTCTAAGACACGCTCTATATTCGGCTGCTCCGACACGCTGCCAATCCCTTTCAACGCGGCGATAATACCGGACAATTCATCTGCCGTTAAGACACTCTTGTCCAGTTTGAACCCTTCGGCGATCGAGATACCGCCGCCGCTTCCTTGATGGGCGACTACGGGGATTCCCGCCCTGCACATCGCGTCAATATCGCGCCCGATTGTACGGCGGCTGACCTCGAACTTTTCAGCCAGCTCAGGCGCGGTCACGCGGTCTTTTTGAAGAAGTATGGTAAGTATACCAAGTAGTCGGTCGAGTTTCATCTTTCATCACCAATATCAGTATAACGCAAAAACACGACAACAGCGTGTCGTGTTAAACTCATTCCAAGGAAAATATAAATTTACTTACGTTCACCTTTTCAGCATAAGGCTGACAGGTTTATCTGCCTCCGGTGGAGTGATTTCAGAGGGTCTTGTTTGCCGCGAACGCGGCAAAGCAAGACCCAACGCCCGTACAAAAACACTATTGCAGCCCGTTCGCCTCCAGATTGTGCCGCTTTAAGCTCTCTAAACATCTCCTGTTTGAGCGGGTTGCGCTTGTATTTGACGATGCAATAGACCTCGTAGGCAAACACCGCGGCGTTTACGACGAGCGCGAGCGCGCTCAACGCCGTCCATGCGGCAGGATTGTAGGTGGCGGTAATGCCAAAGGCAGGCATGGCTTGATAGTCCACCGCCAGCGAAAACATGCCGAACAGTGCAAGCGTCTGCGCGCGGTGCTGCAGCCAGGCGCCCTTTTTGATAAATAGCTCCGCCACCGTACAGGCGATCAAAAGCGCCATGCCCGCGTACATGGAGCGGGTAGAGAGACAGTTGTAGCAGTATGCTGCGTTCCAAAGATCGTAGGCGATGATCCAGAACCAAAGCTGGTCGGGCCATACCATGTCACGCGTCTTGGTGTTTGCTACGCGGATGCCCATCCAGCCTGTGAGGGTGAGCAGCAAAAATACGCCCGCGAGCGCATTGAGGACGTTCCACGGCCCGCCAAGCAATGTGAGGCCCGCCTCATCCACAGCCAAAGTCTTAAAGGTCATAAACACCTCAATGTCGCGGAAGATGGCCTCCGCGATGTTGAGGGCGAGTATGGCCAGCGGAAAGAAGAAGGCGAATTTTTTATTGCCGAGCTTCGTATAGCGTATGAGCATGAAACCTAGTACGCCCGCGAGTGCCGAGAAGGTTTTGATCACGCCGAACCATGTCTTGCTCGACGGGCTACTTACGACGTTCGTGGCGATGAGCGCGATGAGGATCACGGGGAACACGCAGTATGCGGCGATGGCCGCCCATTTTAAACGTCGCGTGACCTCATTTATAAGCACCAGCGCCGCCACCAGTACAACAAACGCCAAAAGCGTTGTGACGGAATATCCCTGAAAGAAAAATCCCATTGCACTTCTCCTTTTCCCGCTTAGAGCGCAATCTCGACGTCACTTATAGGGTAGGCCTTGCAAGAGTGGACATAGCCGAATTTCTCATCCGCCATGCGCAGCAGCATGCCCTTTGCCAAGTACACCCTCCCCGAAACCAGCTTTACGCGGCACAGGCTGCACTCTCCGCTGCGGCAGCATACGTTAATGCGTACGCCTGCGCGCTCAAGCGCCGTGAGCAGCGATTCGTTTGCCCGCGCATCTATCGTGCGCCCCGCGACGTCCAGCTTGAAGACCTCCTGCCCGCTCAATTCCTTGGGCCAGCCGTCTTCCTGTTCGATATCCCGCCGCGCGCCGAACATCTCGCGGCGTATGCGCTTTTCTGGGATGGAAAGGCTTAAAAGCTCTTTCTTGCAGAAATCGTTCATCACCTGCGGACCACACACATAGTAGGTGGCCTCAGTCAAGTCGGGAACCAGCCTTGTGATGAGTTTCGCGTCGATAAAGCCCGTCTCGCCCGCCCAGCAGTCCGTTGTATCCGAAACGACGAGGTGGTACGTAAAATTGGCGAAGCGCGCGGCATATTCGAGTAGCTCCTCATGGAACAGCGCAGACTCCGCGCAGCGGCAGCCGTAAAGCAGCGTTACGCGGCGGTCAAAGCGCGCGTCCAGGATTTCCCGGAGCATGCTCATAAAGGGCGTGATGCCGCTGCCGCCGGCGAGGAACACGGAGTGTTTTTTGTGGAACACGGGCTGATAGCGGAACACGCCTGCGGGCCCGTTTGCGCTGAACTCATCGCCCACGGATACATGATCCAACAGGTAATCCGAAACGAAGCCGTTTTGCGCGCGCGCCACGGTGATTTCATAATAGGCGCGCTGGCGGGGGGAGGAACTGATGCTGTAGGGGCGGCTTGTGCGCACGCCGCCGATCTCGGTAAAGAGGTTGATGTACTGACCCGCTTCAAAGGGAGGCAGGTAGCCGCCCTTTGCGCTCAGGCGGAAGGTCTTTGCCTGCTTTCCCGTATCCTCAATGGCGCTGACCACAAGAGAGAGCGCCTCGGGGTGCAGCTGTGCGATGCGGGACGCGGGTTCTTTTCCAAGCGGCAGCTTATCGGGTGAAATCTTCCGCGCGACGCGGATATCCTCCAAAACCTCCTCGCCGTGTATGAGCGTGCCGAGCAGCGTTTCCTTCAATGTCTTTGCCATATCCTCACACCTCCTGGGCAACGCGGGTTGCCACCTTGTCTGCAAACATGTAGTTGGGGCCAAAGCCGCAGGCGTTTACCCAGCCGCTTGCAAACTCCAGGTTTTCAAGCTTGCTTTCGGCGGGGAAGAAGAACACCGAGGACATGATATCCTGCTCGAAGCCGTAAATGGCACCGCCCGGATGGTTAAGATAACGCATATGCGTGAGCGGGGTAGCAACCTCCATTTCCTCGATATGGTCGGTAAACCCGGGGTACATCTTCTCCAGCCGCGCCACGATGCGCCTGCCCGCCTCGTACTTCATCTCGTAATACTGCTCGGGCGTAAGCTTTTCCCATTCAGTGGCGTATTTGAGCGTACCT
>JAEXTB010000042.1 GCA_023453725.1 Bacillota bacterium
TCCATATTCTGTGTGAGCGTGGAGGTTACGTTGAGGGTACCGCTGTTGTGATTGTCCGCACCGCGTGCGGTCACCGTACCACCAGCCGTTGCTTCCGTCTTGTTTTCATTTACGGTTACGGCCACGCCGATGGAGACGTTGTTGGAATTGACGTCCCCCACCGTTACGGTAAGGCCGGTGCCAAGCGTACGGAAGTTGGCGCGGTTTTCGGCCTTGACGTCCACATTCCTTGCAGAGAGAACGCCAAGTATCAGCGCCTTTGCGTTGTGCTTGGTGTAGTTTACGGCGATGGCGGCTGCGATATTGATCTTCTGGCCGTTTTGGGTATCGCCCGTAAGCGGCTGGCCGGTAGCGCCCTGCGTTGTATTGGAAGAAACCGCGTTGTTCGCCGTGGTTGTGCCGCTTGTTGCGCCTGCGCCGGGAAGCTGGAGATTAAGCACCCGCATGATACTTGCGGCAAACGGCATACCGGAAAGCGCGGAGTTTGCGCCCTGCCCTGCGGAGGTCACAACCGGATTGACAAAGCCGTTGAGCTTGTTGACGATGGTGGCGTTGAGGCTGCCCGTGGAGGGATGATCCCCCAGGCTTGCGTACTTGAATACGGATCTGAGCTTATCAAGATAGCGGTCTATGCTTGCACCCACAACCGTTGCAAGCGCCGCGCTTTCGTCATCATTATACGTAGTAGCCGTCACTTTTGCGGCACCGCTGATATTGCCAGTACCCAGGAACAGCGCCTGTACGTTGGAGGATGCAATGTTGACGGCAGCCGCAGCGCCCACCGCGGCTTTGTTGCCCACCGCAAATCCGCTTGCGCCCGTGTAGGTTTCACCCTTTTGTGTCGCGCGCAGTACGAGGTTTGCAAGTTCATATACAGCTTCGGTTGTGCTGGTGGCGGGTATGAGTATGACGCCGGTGCGCAGGATGTCCCCGCCGGATGTCGTGATATTCGCGTGTTCGCCAAAGCGCGCTGTGACGGTGTTACTGATAATGCCGAGCGCCACGGAAGCGTCCACCGCGATATCCTTGGTGGTGCTGTTGTTGACATACTGCACTTGAGGGCTGCCCGCCTGCGCCGTAACGACCTCGGAAGACTCCCTGCGCGCTATGGGATCAGCCCCTGCGACGGAAACGGTATCGATATCATTTCTCGCATCGGCGGTAATCGAAAGCGCCGTTGCGGTAAGCGTCCGATAATCGCCAACGAGCGCTTCCACCGTCATACCGATGATGGCGATTGTGGCCGAAGCGCCAATGCCAACCGACGTACCCTTGCTGGAAGTGCCCGTGCCCGAGGTTGGGCTTGCGGTCACGCCGTTTTCACCGGCCTTGCTTTCGGTACCGTTCTTATTTTTTATCGCCTGGCCCTGCACATCGGCAGAGGCAGTCGCGGTGGTATAGATCTTCTGTGCGCCCTGGGCGTTCACAAGTATGGTTCCTGTAATTGCGTATCCTCGGGCAGGGAGCTTGTTGCGCCTGCGATAATCGCCCGCGTTACGCCATCCACAACGGCAATGGCGGCACTGCCCGCAATGCCCACGTTCGCAGCGCCCACACCGGAAATGGCGGTGGTGGAAATGGCACTTCCTACACCTGTCAGCTCGCTCCCCGAACCAAACTTACTCGAAAGCGCCTGTGTGACTGCCGCGCGGATACGGGCCGCGGATACCTTGCTGATGAGTGCAACTTCATTGAAGAACTGCTCGAAATCGGGGCTTCCAGTGATGAGCGTCTGCAGAATAAACGACGGATCGGAAAGTATGCCGATGAACTGTTTTGCCAAGCTCTCGATCACGCCCTGCAAAAGGCCGTTTGCCACTTCCACCGTCTGGCCATTCGTAAGTTTGCCGACCAATACCTTGGTAACGGCATCTTTTACGGCTGCCTGGTTGGCGGCATTGTTGTTCGCACCCAAAGCATCGGCCATGAGCGCATCAAAATCTTTGCCGTCTTGTGCGGTATCGGCAAGTACGTCAAGCAAAAGTTCCATGCCCTGCATATCGGCCAGGAACGCAATGAGCCTTGTAAGGATTTCCTCAACGGATTTTTTCTCCACCGCTTCGTAAATATCCGCTTCCACCGTTAAGCTTGCGCCCGCAACGCGGGAGTCCCCAAGATATGCTGTGTTGCTGTAGGAAACCTTGTTGATGGCCACCGCCACGCCAACCCCGGTGGTGGAATTCGTTGCGCTGGCGTTCGCGGTAATGACAGAGTCGGTATCCTCTTTAGAGCGCACAACAACAGCGCCGCCCTCACCGCTTACGGGAACAGCCGCGATGATGAGACCGTCGCCTAAACCTGCATAGGATTTGTTGGAGTGGATATTGAGCGCGAGCCCTGCCGCGACTTGTATGCTGCCTTCGCTCGTCTGCGCTTTGGGGCGGTTCGCAGAAAGCGCGCCTACCGAGGTGCAGTTGACGTTCTTGGAATTGACGGAACCCGCCATATTGGTTGCGGCGGCCGTGTTTTTATCCGCAAGTTTATCGGCTTCCCCTTCTTTAAAGAGGTTGCGCATAACCTCCCCGTCAGGGTCTAGCGGGTCATCGTCGGAAGTACCGGTACTTCCGGAATTATTCAGGTTGTCGATTTCCTGCTGTGTACCGCCGGTAGAGCCCGGGGCGCTTGTGCTCGAAGACGGAGGCGCGCCAACCGCGCTCGCTTTGATAGTCTGCGTCATACGGCTGACGGAAGAGGCGTTGACCTGCACGTTCCTGCCGCGCGCGCTGCGCTTGAGCCAAGCGGTGGAACTATCGTTCAATATGCTCACGCCAAACGCCGCACCCACGCCAACACCGTTGCCCACGGCTGCCGCATCTGCCTTGAGCGTACGGATAATGGTATTGGAGGCGTTCACCAGCACATCGCCGGTGGCTTTAATAGGAAGAGAAGCGGTTCCAAGATAGGCTTCCACATACACGCCGGACACATCCAGTGCAAGCACCGGCGCAATGGAGGTGCCGCCCTTTGCGCCCGCAGCCGCGTGGGTCAGTTCCGTACCCGTAAAGGAAGCGTTGACAAGAACGTTGTCAAGCGCAACGCCCTCGGGCAAATGAAATGCTGCCCCGTCCTGTATGATTGCCGTTACGTCAATGCCCACGACCCCAACCGCAATGCCAGCACCAATGCCCACGCTGCCATCCGGGCTCGGGTTGGTGGGAGAAAGCGGCAGCGTTAAAACGCCTAAGGAAATAGATGAGGTTGCGCGTTTGCCGGAGGCATCCGCTACCGTTACAAACTCGCCGCGGGCACGGGCATCCGCAGTAACGCCGCCGCCCGTCAGAGTATAGTTCGCTCCATTGCCAACAAGAGCGCTGTTTGTAACGTTTACAATATGAACGGTGATTGCCCCGCCCAAGCCGAAGTTGGCGGAAGGCGGAATATGGCCGGATTTTGCAATGGCGGAGGACGCGGTATACCCGGCGTCCGCAATCACCGACAATCCTCCGGCAGTGATATTGCCTGCGGTAATTTCCGCTTTGTTGCTGCTCTTCACTATGGAAACCGCGATGCCCACGCCAACCGCGTTGGTCGGCGTTTGTTCGGGTGTACCGCCCTCCCCCGAAACCGGTACGAGCGGCGGGGTTTTATAGAGCGACCCATCGGCGCGAAGCTCGGATACGGTGGACCCGAACGCGCGGACGCGAAGCAGGTTTGCAGAACGGATTGTGTTGGTGGT
Organism: Bacillota bacterium; assembly: GCA_023453725.1. GTDB lineage: Bacteria > Bacillota > Clostridia > Christensenellales > CAG-138 > JAEYLA01. The sequence goes on from JAEXTB010000042.1 coordinate 3,677, forward strand.
GCTGATGCGCGCAAGGTTGGTGTTTTCAAGGTATGCCACAGACAGCGAACCCATCACCTGCGTGGCGCTGCCGCCGCCCGAGGCGGGCTTTGCCGCCTGCGTGGCGTTATCCACCTTTGTTCCAAGCGGGTTGCTCGTCACATTGCTGAGGGTCTTACTAAATGCGGAAGGATTGCTCTGGTTCTCGACCTCAAGGATCTTGTTATAGAGCTTGTAGGCCTTCATCATTTTGATCTGCGTGGTTTTATCGCTTGCGGGGATGGACACGCTGATGGTTTTATTGCGCTGTACGGAATTTGAAAGGAGGTTAAGGGCTCCGTTTGTGGAAACGGACGCATTGCCCGTAATCTCCGCCGCCGTATCCTGGAACACCAGGCTTACCGCAAGGAAGCCGCCGGATTTGGGCTTGAGATCCAGAATGTTCGCCGGTTTGCCTGTTGCGATTGCGCTGACGTCTATAATGCTGTTGGCCTTGAGGTCGATATTCTTAAGCGCACTGAGCGCGGCATTTCCGTTGACGCGTAAGAACGTGTTTGCCTCCACAAACGCGAGGCTGATGGAAATCTTGGGCGCTCCCGCCACCGCATACGTACTTGCCTTTACATGCGTATCCGCAGTAAGCTGCATGCCGCTTCCCGCAGTAATCCTGGCATCGCCGCCCACAGTAACGCTCGAGTCCGCTTTGACGCCCGCTACCGCGATGGGGACGATTACCTTGAGTATGCCGTTTGTGGCCTCCGCCGTCATATTTAAGAGGGAGCGCGCGCGTACGCTGCCGCCCGCCGTGATATTCCCAAGTATCTCAACCGTGGCGGTGCCAAACTTGAGCAGGAAGGGTTCAAAGTTGATAAGGTCGGTCGGGATGTACCCTTCGTCCATCGTGAGCTGGGCAAGTAGTTCCACCAGACCCGAAGCGTTGAGCGCCGCGCCGGAGCTGATGGTTACTTTTACTTCTCCCGCAGCCTCGCAAAGCTTAAAGCCGATGGTGAGATCATTGTCTTCGGTGGAACTGGTTTCGTCGTCCAGATCGTCCTCCACCACGGACTGGCTTGCTTCAATCACAATCGGATCCTCGCCTACGGCAAGCAGCAGGATGTGCTTGCCGGTGACGGTTCCTGTCACCGTGATGCGCTTGCCGTTTATCAGTACGGTGAACCCCGGCGCATAAAGGCCCAAGAGTTCAATGCTCTCGCCGTCCACCACAAAGTTAGTTAGGAACGTGTTCCCACCGGGCAGGAAATCCGCCGCGTACCGGGTAGCCGTGTAGGAAACTGAACCGTTAGCACCGGGCGTGAAACTATAATTGGTAAAGGGAAGCGCCACGGCGTTTAATGCGGTTTCGGTAATGTTGACGGTGCGCTTGTTGAGCAGTTGATCTGTAATCGCTTCCGCATTTCCAACGGAGAGCACAAACTGCTTGGTGTAGGGAATAACAATTTCCAATGCCGTACCGCCAAGGAATGTAAGCTCAGCAAGCGCATTGATGTTGAGCGCATTACTATCTCCCGTAATACGAGCGTCTTCCGCCACGGCGGTGTTGAGCTTGCCGGTCAGATGCAGCCTGTCATACCCTTCGCCGCCATCCATTGTAACCTGAACGTTACGGAAAGAGGAAAATGCGGACGTGGTGTCTACTGTAAGTACATCGTCGCCCGCGCCGCCATCAAGAATGAGCTCGCTTTTCTGCAGCGACCCCGGTACGTTAAAATACGCCAGTGCGTCCGCAAGCATGGCACGGCCATAAGGGAGGGACATGGCGCCCGTCACGCCGATATCGTCGCTGCCCGCGCCGCCCAATATGTTCAGCAGCGTCCGGGAAAGGTCAAACTGGAACTGCGCGCCCGTCGCAGCTATCGCCAATGAAAGATCAGTGGAGTTGACAAGCTGTGTGCGGATGGTGTCGTTGCCTGCGCCACCTGAGATATTTGCCGTAAGCGTTTTGTCCAGGTTCACCGTTACCATGGTGCTATTCACGGCGGAAGCAAGCTGTTGGATCTGCGCCAGCGCCGCAGCAAGGGACTCCGCGTCCAACCCATTTAAAGGCGCCAGATTGGACAGAGATTGTGCAAGTTCGGGAGAAAGGGAAACGGCAACGCTCGGAGCCTGGGTGATGTTTACGTTTAGCGTATCGTCTCCCTCGCCCGCATCCAGTTGGATACGATCCGTAATATGGGAGAGCTGCAGCGTAAGCTCATCATCCTGCTTTGTGCCGTAATAAGCGAATTCATCAGTATTGCGCGCCGTAATAACGCCGCGCGTGGACAGGTACAGGCCCGCAAGCACAACATTCAGGCCATCGATTGTGATATTGCCTTCCACCTGTGCGTTGCCGGCCGATGCGGTTGTGGGATTGCCGCTTTCATTGAGCGCGTCCTCAGCGGCGATGGTAATGGAAATATCCTCTGCGCTGCCGCCGCTGCCGAGCAGCGATAAAATATATGCGGCAAGATCGCTTCCTGCAGAATTGTCTATGGTTATTCCGTTCTGATAAACGCCGTCCTTCACCACAATGGTCGCGGTTTTTCCTTCCGTAGCCAGCGCGTATGTGATAGCGTCCTTGATGGCGCTCTGTATGGCATTGTCCGTCGTATCGTTTGTATAGACGATATCGTCTCCGATTTCCTTTATATATGCGCTGCCGGAAGGAACGGAGTAAGTTTCTTCGGTTTCATTCAGGCCGGTGGGGTCGGTGGTCGTCGCCGCTGCCGTCAGGGACATTGTCTGGGCCTGTGTCCCAGGGGCCTCTGTTACCGGGCTTTCGGCTGTGGGTTCCGCGGCTACAGGTTCTTCGGTTACGGGTTGTTCGGCTACGGGTTCCTCCGCTGCGGGTTCTTCAACCGCTGGTTCTTCGGCTGCGGAGGCTTCCATGCTGCCCTCTTCCGGAGCCCCTTCCGGAGCGACCATCAGCAGTTCAGCAGGCTGCACAGTCTCCTCAAGGGCTGCGGCGCGCAGGGGAAATACAAACACAAACGCCAGCGCGATTGCCAACGCAATAAGCCATTTGAATTGTGTCATTCCTCTTTCAAGCCTGTGCGCGCCCATATGGCCTCCTTATTTCCCGATCTGCTCAAGCAGTGCATTTGCCTGCTCCTTGAGCGATGCGTCCTCGTCCATCCCTGCGGCAACGGTGAGATCGGCTACCGCCTGTTCATAGTCGTTAAGCTGAAAACCGCAAAGACCCCTGTTTAAATAACTCGCCTGCACGGATATATTGGCCTCTATGGCAGCTGTAAAATCCGATGCGGCGTCCGTCAAATTTCCAAGCGCCATCAGGGCAATTCCCCGGTAATAGCGTGCGTCGGGGCTTGCATTCCCTTTTTCAATTGCTGCGTCAAAGTCAGTCTTTGCGGCTTCATATTGTTTTAACTGGAGCTCGCAGACTGCTTTCATATAATAAACGGCAGGCTCGGCTTCCCCGGCTTGAATGACATTGCCGTACCGTCTGACTGCGGATGCGTAATCCCCCGCAGCAGCATCCATCTGCGCAAGGGACACAAGCACATTCGCTTCATAGGGTCGAAGCTGCTCATACGCCTCCAGATTTTTTCTGGCTTCCTCCATATCTTCCTGTTCCAGATCAATCTGCGCTTTTACCAAGTATGCATCCGCAATACCGGAATCCTGAATGATCGCAACATCCAGGCTGCTCTGAGCCTTTTCATAATCGCCCAGCATGGCGTAGAGGCATCCGCGTTTGAGCCAGAGGTTCGCTATAAGTGCGGGGCGATCTCCTTCATAAAGGGAAAGGCAGCTGTCTATGCTTTTGAGTGCGTTTTCATACTCCCCCCGCCCGATCTGCACTTCCGCAAGGCTATAATAGTCTTCAAGCGTCTTGGGGTTGAGGGTATCTATGACCTCCCCTATACGGCCAAGTGTGTCCTGAGAAGCATAGGCGGTATTCTCCGCGAGCGTATTTTCAGCGGATTGCGCCGCAGTCTGCGGGTTTAACGTTGTTTCCAGCGTGACGCGACTTGCGGAAAACAGCAATATGGAGCACAGCATAAGCAGCGCCAAAAATGCCGAAGTGAGTTTTACTCCAAGCCCGTGGGCAGTACGGGGCGCATTGCCCGCAGACCGCCCGCTGTTTGCAGTTTTATTGAGCACAGTAGTAAAGTCCCCCTACTAAGGAGTATAAGTATTGTATGCAAGATATGCTAGTAGCCAAACGGCTACTTATTTCCAGATAATCCCGCCAAACAGAAAGTGATACGCGCGTTTATCAATGAGTATAAGTACTGAGTACAAGATAGTCAGCAATCGAACAAGTGAATTTCAGCAAATTTACTAGGGAAGAAGTCGTTTCTCCCGCGCGCTTGCAATCGCGTTCACCTTGTTGTTCACCTGAAGCTTTTTGTAAATGTGCTCCAGGTGCTTCTTTACGCCGGAAATAGAAACAAACAATTCCGCCGCAATCTCCTTGTTTGTAAGCCCGCGTGACAGCAGCAGCAGCACTTGCTGTTCACGCTCTGTCAGTAATGAAGGCCCAGTTCCATCGCTTGTGTCCCTTGTCCGTACTGCACACCGATCTGCTGCCGCGTCTTCCTCCTCTTGAACGCCAAGCTCTTTTTTCAGCTTTTCAATCAGCTTGTCAAACCTTTCCTGCCTGATTGGCTTCATAATATAATCCGCGGCGCCGATATCAAACGCCTGCACGGCATACTGGTTCCATCCCGTAATAAAGGCGACCAGTATCCCGGGCACAGTTTCCTTCAACCGCGCGGCGCACGTCAGCCCATCCACTTCAGGCATATCAATGTCAATAAACGCAACCTCGGGGCGCAACAAGGGCGCCTGTTCAAGCGCCTGCAGGGGTGTTAAATATCTGCCCACCACATGCATAAAGCCCGTGTTCTCCACAAGAGCGCAGACCTCCTCAAGGTTGTACCATTCATCTTCCAACACAATGGCCTTAATCATCCGTTCCTCCATTTGCAGCGTGTGGAACACGGAATGAAACCTGCGTTCCTTTCCCCGGCTCAGAGATCAGTTCAAGGCATTCCCCATAATGCCTTTTGATCCGCCTGTTGATGTTGGATATGCCGATTGAGCGGCTGTCCTGTGTTTGTGTGAGCAAGCGGTCGATCTTCTCCCGTTCCATGCCAACCCCATCGTCTTTGATGAAAAACCGGACATAGTTCGGTTCCGGTTCGATCGTCAGCCAAACGTTGCCTGCACCCGATTTTTTTCCAATTCCATGCCGTATGGCATTTTCCACCAACGGCTGCAAACAAAGACGCGGAATGGGGATATCCGGAATTTCGCCACTGCAGACGATATAGAAATGAAGCCGCTGCTGAAACCGCGCCTTTTCTATGGAAACATAGGTGTCGACGCTTTCAAGCTCCTTTTGCAGGGGTACCATGGGAGAGTTCTCGTCAAAGTAGTAACAGTTTGCCAAATGCTCCCCGAGCTCACCAATCAGCCGTTTTGCTTCATCCGGCTTGCGCGTGATCATGGAGGCGATGATGCTTAGCGTATTGTTGAGAAAATGTGGTTTGATCTGCGCCTGCAAAAAAGAAAGCTCATTTTTTTCGGCCAGGCTGATTGCGCTCGTCGCAATATCCTGAAGCTGACGCTGATGCTCTTCATAGAGCGTAATATCTTCAATTGAAAGGATTTTCCCAATCAAGAACTGTCCGTTCTCCGCCGTAATATCGGTAAGCTCCGCTAAAAAATGACGCGGCGCGTCCCCGCATTTGCGCGAGAAGTATACCTTCTTTTCCCCGTGAAGCAGCGGCAAAAACTCCTGGTTTGCATTCACAAAATTAGAAAGCGGCATTTTCTTAGTTAAGCCGCCAAGCTTTGGGTAAAGCCGCAGCAATGCGTCGTTCGCTTCCACAATCTGATCCATCCGGTCGATAATCGCTACACTCTCCCTGGCATGGCGAAATACCGTTTCCGTTGCGATTGGGATGGCGTTGAATATATGGTAGCGAAACATGCCAACCGTACATAAAAGGCCCGCTATCGGAAACTGTGCCGGAAAGAAATCCAGCCCCAGCGTATTGAACGACGCCGTATTCGCATAAACGGCCGCCCACGGGAACAGGGAAGCAACCATCATAATGGCATATCCGCCGCGCTGCAGCCTCGTCGCTTTGGAATACCCCCGCAAATAAAACACGGTAGCAAAAATCCCAAGAACCGTACCCGAAGCCACAACAACCCAATACAACGGCCCTTTTCCGGTATAGAGTATATGAAAATAACCGTTATTTACGAATGTGAATGAGGTAATGTAAAGATGATGCAGTGGGTTGGTAAAGTAAATGGCATAGTAGGCGATGGGATGAATTAGAAAAATACGCCGGTACAAGCGGAACTGCTTTTGCGAAACGCCAACATATTCAAGACTCATCAGCAGCCACAGATAATGCAGTGCCGGGATGGCGAGATGCTCCAAATCAAACCACAGGCGTGCGGCATGCTCAGTTTCCGCGTTGAGCTCCGCCGCGTAAAATACACCGTACAGCACCGCGCAACCCATACTGGCCATAAAGCATCTTGCCCCGGGCACTCCGCGGTTTTTTCGCACATAAAGAATGAGAAGCAGTGCAATGGGGACACTCAGCAGGAGAACGGCCGTATAAAACACCCGCATGGCGGCGCACCCCTTTCCCCAAAGCATTTGTAACGTGGACACCTGTATTATACAACATATTGAAGGCATTTAAGTATAAATTTACAGTTATGTACACGTCAGGAAATATGTAAATCGGAATAATAGAAAAACGTGCTGCGTGCTTGGCTTGCAATGGCCGGTTTTAGGACTCTGCATTTTTAAGTCGATGAAATGACACGCACTTCTCATTAGCAAATAATAAGGATTTTGCATAAAAGGCGTTCTTACGCATATTTTCTAATTATCCATTCAGGAACTATTTGTCGCCAAAGCGGCTTAACAGTTTGTCTGCCGTATCATGCCGCACCTATATTGGGCAAACAACCGGCAAATGCATGTTTTACTTAAAAATAAGCCACAATGTATGTATACCATCGCGCACATGGAAAGGAGGTAGACCGGGCTGCAGGTTTATCAAGCAAGGGCGGTCATGAAAAATTTGCTTGACAAACATATGCGGTGAATTTATGCTTAAACCCATTAAAAATGGCGCTTGCCAGAGAGAAAATGGCGTTTATCCAAATCAGTAAAATGCAGCCGCATTTGCTCTTTGGTAGACGCCTTACCTGTATACGGAAGAAACGCGCATAATACTGTGCGCAAACTACAAAGGAGGAAATACGATGCGGGTCGTAATCGCAGGGGGCGGATGGTCCGGCTGTGCCGCCGCCGTCAGCGCGAAAAAGAACGGAGCGGAAGTCATACTGCTTGAGCGTACAGATATGCTTTTGGGTACTGGCCTTGTGGGCGGCATTATGCGGAACAACGGACGTTATACCGCAGCAGAGGAAGCAATCGCGTTAGGGGGTGGGGATCTCTTTCATATTACGGACGCCCATACAAGGCATAAGAATATCGACTTTCCGGGGCATAAGCATGCCAGCCTTTATGACATCGGCACTACGCCGGGTGCCGTAACAGAGCACCTTACAAAACTGGGCGTAGACATCCGGTTTAACGCGCGTATGATGCGGGCGGATATGAACGGAGATACCATCTTAAGCGTCACAGACGCAAATGAGAACACCTATGAAGGCGATGTATTTATTGATACTACCGGCACCGCAGGGCCCATGAACAATTGTGCGAAGTACGGCAACGGCTGCGCCATGTGCATCCTGCGCTGCCCGAGTTTCGGTGGAAGGGTGAGCCTAGCTGGCCTTGCGGGCATACCGGAAATACAAGGCAAGAAGGCAAACGGCTCAATCGGTGCCATGAGCGGCTCCTGTAAGCTCTATAAAGAATCGCTTTCCCCAAAGATTGCGGAAACGCTCAACAAAACCGGCGTTGCCGTCATCCCAATCCCGGATACTCTTATCGAGGATCATTTGGACATCAAGGCCTGCCAGCAATACGCGTTATCAGAATTTAAAAAGAACATTGTGCTGCTGGATACTGGCCACGCCAAGCTGATGTCGCCGTTCTTTGACTTAAAGAAGCTGCATCAAATTCCCGGCTTTGAAAACGCCCGGTATGAGGACCCATACGCAGGCGGCAGGGGCAATTCCATGCGGTACTTCGCTATGGCTCCGCGGGATGACGCGCTCCATGTCAAAGGGGTAAAAAACCTGTTTTGTGCCGGGGAGAAGGCAGGGCTTCTGGTGGGGCATACGGAAGCCATTGTGACCGGTACGCTCGCTGGCTGCAATTCGGTACGGTTTGTGCGCGGGGAGACGCCCGTCATACTGCCCCGTCAGCTTGCCATTGGAGAAGCCATTGCATATGTGCGCGAGCAGATGGCAACCGAACGCGGCCTATCGCTCAAATATACATTCTCAGGCTCGGTACTCTTTGAGCGCATGAGGGAGCTTAACCTATACACAACCGATGTCCGGAAAATTCAAGACCGCGTTGCGGCGCTGGGCCTGAAGAACGTGTTTTCAAAAAGCCTGTTTGTAGCCTGACGCGGACCTTCCTGACGCACTGAGGGAGCGGCGCGTCAGGACTTTTGAAGAAAGACCCGATCAAGTCTTCATGAAATTTCGAGTTGGGGGGATCTATTCACATGAGCCTTGGTTTGCTGCATTATGTATACCTGGTTATGACGCTGTTTATCATCGTCATACTGCTGATGAAAAAAGAGATTGTGCTGCCATGTATTATCGGCATGTTCCTGATGGGACTTGCCGCAACCGGAAATGTCGTAAAGGCGGTGCAGGTGCTCTACAACTCTGTTGTGAACGCGGGCATGGAGTTCCTGGGGATTATTGTGGTCATTGCCATTGTGGTGGCGATGTCCAAAGGGCTAACGAGCATCGGCGCGGATGAGCTGATGGTGGCGCCCATTAAAAAGGTTGTAAAAAGCAAAAAAGTCGCATTCTTTGTAATCGGGGCCGTGATGCTCATCGTCTCCTGGTTTGTATGGCCCTCCCCCGCCGTGGCGCTTGTTGGCGCGCTGATGCTTCCGGTAGCGCTGAAAGTTGGGCTACCCAACATCTGGTGTGCGGTCGCCATGAACATATTCGGCCACGGCATCGGCCTTTCGAGCGATTTTATCATACAGGGCGCGCCCGCCATCACCGCAAAAGCCGCGGGTCTTGACCCGAGCGAAGTCATGCGGGCGAGCGTTCCGCTGTGGGCGGTCATGTCCATTGTAACCATCACGGTATGCTGGATTATGTTCCTGCGCGAAAACAAAGCGGCAGCCGTTGCGGGCACCTCCGGGGGTTCCGTGGAACTTCCGCCTGATAGCGCAGAAGAAGCCCCCAAAAAGCATACGGCATTTGCGTATATCATCGCTATTCTCACACCGCTGCTGTTTGTTGCAGATATCGTATTGATGCTCATCTATGACCTGCGCGGCGGCGATGCAACTGCACTTGTCGGCGGCACCGCAATTGTGGTATTGAGCC
>JAEXTB010000074.1 GCA_023453725.1 Bacillota bacterium
TTCCCAAGGGACATGTCCCTTGGGTGGGGTCAGGGGCAAAGCCCCTAAATAAGATTAAAAAATTAGTCCGCGTCTTCCGCGCTGCCCAGCTTGGCGGTGCGGTCCGCTAAAATCATCGCGTCGATCATTTCATCCATATCGCCGTCCAAATATTGCTCCAGCTTGTAGAGCGTAAGCCCGATGCGGTGATCCGTCACGCGCCCCTGCGGAAAATTGTACGTGCGGATGCGCTCGCTGCGGTCGCCCGAGCCAACCTGGCTTTTGCGGGTCTGGGCAAGCTCCGCATCCTGCTGTGTCTGGTACATTTCAAAAAGGCGGCTTTTGAGGAGGCGCATGGCCTGCTCCTTATTTTTAAGCTGTGAGCGCTCGTCCTGGCAGGCCACAACCAGGCCGGTGGGCAGATGGGTAATGCGGATGGCACTGTCCGTCTTGTTGACGTGCTGGCCGCCAGCACCCGAGGAACGATAGGTATCGATACGAAGATCGCCGTCCTTGATATCCACTTCCACGTCCTCCGCCTCCGGCAATACGGCGACGGTGGCGGCAGAGGTATGGATGCGCCCCTGGGACTCGGTTTCCGGCACGCGCTGCACACGGTGTACACCGCTTTCGAATTTGAGGCGGCTGTATGCGCCGCGCTTACCGCCCAAAGAGATGACGACTTCCTTGACGCCGCCCATATCAGTGACGTTGTTGGTCAGGTACTCCACTTTATAGCCGTTGCGCTCCGCATAGCGCAGGTACATACGCAATAAATCGGCGCCGAATAGCGCCGCTTCATCGCCGCCGGTACCCGCGCGAACTTCGATAATGACGTCCTTATCATCGTTGGGGTCTTTGGGCAAGAGCAGCATCTTCAGGTTATCGAGCAGCTTTTCTTCCCGTTCAATCAGCTCGTCAAGCTCCGCGTGCACCATTTCCTTCATATCGGCATCCAAGTGCTCGTCAAGCATGGCGCGGCAGTCCGCACGCGCCTGCTGTACAGCGAGATACGCATCGTACTCCTGCACGATGCCGCTTAAATCCGAATGTTCCTTGACCATGGTGCGCCACGCGGCCTGGTCGGCCATGGCGTCCGGTTCCGCAAGGGCCAGGCCTAGTCTTTCATACCTTTGTTTGATCAGCTCGAGCTTGTTCTTCATCGGGCTCCCCTTTTTTCGTTGCGCATCCACATTTGAATGCGTTGATATCAATAAACTGTTTTACATGATGGGAACAGCGCCGCCTGCAATCCGCTCCACATGCAGGCGGGCGTCTTCCAGTGCGCCATATTCCTGCTCGGAAAGCGTGCCGTATGCCGCAACCGCAGAAACGTCCTTAAGCGCGGGAAGCACCTCATGCAGCGTACGCCCTTCCACCTTATGTTTCGTACATAAGAGTGGCAGTATGCCGGCACTCTTTAGAAAAACTGCGCCATCCGGCGTTTTTTCCAAAGTCAGCTCCACATACATGCCGTATGTTTTCGGTGCGGGGGACATATTGGAAATGAAGTTCCCCATGGAATAGACCACCAGCCCGGTATACTCCTTGCCGTCGCGTTCTACCTTCACATACTCGGCCGGTTGGACGACATGGGGATGGGAGCCAAGCACGGCGTCCACACCCTGTTCGAGCATCCATGCAGCCAGCCGCCTGGTGGAACTTGTGGGGCTTTCCATAAACTCCATATCCCAGTGCGGAAATGCAATCACAAATTCCGCGCCCGCCTCGCGCAGGATGCGGATATCCTCCGCCATTTTCGCTTTATCGAACCTTCCTATGGCATAGGCGCGCTCATCCGAACTTAGCATGCCCTCGTACCCGTTGACGCTGGACGTCCACGCAAGAAGCCCAATACGGATCCCGTTGGCTTCTATGATGCGCGGCGCTGCTCTATCTTCCACAGAAAGGTATGAGCCAAGCTGTACGAGCCCCGCCTCGCGCAATACCTGCGCGGTGCGAAATAACCCTGCGCTTCCCCGGTCCAGGCAATGGTTGTTAGCGGTGGTAATGGCATCAAACCCCGCGCCTTTTAGTGATGCGGCAAGTGAATCCGGCGCGTTGAACGTCTGAAACTCCCGCTCCGCGAGCGTTCCATCGGGCAAAGGCGTGGGCGTAGCGGGTGCGGGTCCGGAATACCCGGCCTCGGCTCCGGCAAGCGGGGTTTCCAAATTCGCGCACAACAGATTAACGGTAGAAAACCAGGGCTGCATCGCAAAAAAGCTGGGGCCAAAGTCATATGCCTGCAACGTATCGCTCCACGCGCCGCTTACCTGGCTCTGCATCATCATAATGTCCCCCACCGCGCCAATCGTGGCATACGCGGAAACCGGCGAAGGCGTCGGGGTGGGTTCAGGAGTCGGCATGGGCGTAAGCTCCGGAGTAGGGGCCGCCGTCGGCTGTACTGTAGACGGCAATTCGAGTATGTCCGGCTCTTCCATAAAGGCGGGCTGTATGCCGCAGCCAACTAAAAGGAGCACGCAAAGCAGGCACAAAAAATGAGCGCTCCCCTTGCTTAGACGCTGCGTTTCGCCTTTGCGCATGCCTCTCCTCCTGGGAAACGGCGCTACCGCGCTTCCACCTGAACCACGCGCGCAACGCCGTTGTAATCAAGTATACATCCCGTATGCCGCCCGGGAAACAGCGCGCAGACATCCTGCGCCTGCCCTTTGCCCACTTCCAGCAGCAGCACGCCGCCGTCGTTTAAATGAGCCTCGTACCC
>JAEXTB010000117.1 GCA_023453725.1 Bacillota bacterium
TTCCATCACCGCCCGCCGTGTAGTAATGCAAAAACAGATCCTCGAGTTCGGGAAGCGCGCAATGGAGCGAGACCGTCTGATATTCGGTCAGTTTCAGCAAGGCAGCGTTGAGGTTAGACGGACTCACGCTAAAGCGGATGCTGTTTCCGCTGCACTGCAGCCCATACACGTCGGGGAGTTGTATGCCGCCCACCGGGCGGGCGCACTCCGCGTGCACCATGAGACGGGAAAACTGCTGCAAGTCAGACAAGCGGCCGGATTCTACAATCTTTCCGTCTTTTATAATGGTGACGCGGTCGCAGAGTTTCTCTACCTCGGCCAATATGTGGCTGGATAGGAATACGGTTTTTCCCTTTGCGGCAAGTTCCCGCACGCATTGCTGAAATATTGCTTCCATAAATGGGTCAAGGCCGGAGGTGGGTTCATCAAAAAGATACAGCTCCGCATCCGAAACAAGCGCGGCGATTAAGGCCACTTTCTGGCGGTTGCCCTTGGAATAGCCGCGACATTTTTTGGCGGGGTCAAACTGAAACCGTTCCATTAATTCATTGCGCCGCGCCGTGTCAACTTTTCCGCGCATGCGGGAAAGAAGGTCAACCACTTCGCCCCCGCTTAAATTCGGCCAGGGGTTGATTTCACTGGGCACATAGGCGATATGCTTGTGCAGCTCCACACAATTCTCAAATGGATCCTGCCCCAATACTGCAACCTCTCCGCCATCCTTTTTGAGCATACCCATGAGAATGCGTATGGTCGTTGACTTTCCGGCGCCGTTCATGCCGATAAACCCGTGTACTTCACCCTGGGCCACGGAAAGATCGATGCCCTTTAGCGCCTGCGTCTTGCCGTAGGATTTGGTTAAGCCCTTGATTTCGATAATCTCCATGACGCCTCCTATTTATAAAAGCTGGCTCTGAAAAGCGCGATGATCCGTTCAAGATCCTGCAAATACCGGTCATATTCCCCGATATAATCTGCCGTTGCTTTTGCGGGGTCGACTTCGTCGAGCGCGTAGTTCCTCATGGTAGAAATGATGACCCGGATCGCTGTGTCAACATCGATGCCGTCCCGGAACAAACTGCGGTTAATATCAAAAAATATCTTGGGATAGACTTCGTTTATAAGCTTGTTCTGGTAAGCCTTGATGGTATCCGAGACGTCATGGCTGTCAGGAAAAGAGGCGCGAGAAATAAAATCAAATATCATGGGGTGTTTGCGCATCAAGTCCATTTTTAAAACCAGGATCTGTTTCATACGGTTGAGAATATCCCGGTTTTCAAGGTCAATCAGCCCATAGAGCTCATGGATAACGGTTTGCAGGGCGTATTCATACGCGTATAGAAACAATTCTTTTTTTGAGCCAAAGTAATGGAACAACAGGCCTTTTGATACGCCCGCGGCTTTTACAATGGCGTCAGTAGACGCCTTATCATAGCCGCTTTTGAATTCGGCCATTGCCGCGTTCAGAATTGCGGAGCGTTTCGACTCATCGGAAACAGGACGGTTGCCTGGGTTTCTTTTTGGCATGGTTTGTCCTCCGTGGTTGACTAATCCGGTCAATAAAATCGTAGCACCATTGACCGTGTTGGTCAATGGTGCTACACCGATTTGTTTTCACAATTTTGCACAATCAGACTGAAGCATACAAAGATGATCTGCTTTGAAGGGTGCTTATTCGTTGATCCGGTTTTTCCCGTCCATCTCCCACAGCGGCAGTCCTAAAAGCTCCGCCGCAAGCGGGCAGATATCCACCACGCACCCGCCCGAGAGAGCCCTTCCTTTTCTAATACCCGGCCCCGCCGCAAGATAAAAAGGCCGGTATCCCTCCTTTTTCAGGGCATACCCGTGCTGTCCTTTATGGATTTTTCCAAAGCAGTAGCCGTCGGCGGCCTCAATGCCGCAGAAGAAAGAACCTGAGAACCCGCCAAAGTTCATCTCCTCTTCGGTCAGCAGGCGTGCGGTATAAGGTTCCTTTAGCAGCGCGGCTATGGCTGCTTCCAGCGTTTGGCGCTTTTCAGGCCGGTATAGTTGAACAAACGCAGACCCGCCAGCATTGTGAAAAAACGCGTCAAAATCACCCGGAGTACCCGCTGGCTCGCGTATTAGGCCGTATTGCTTCAATACATCGTTTGGGTCTATGGTGGTGTGCACCGGCAGACATCCATGGTCGCTGAATACGATGACGGCATACTCTTCCGGCTGGAACGTGAGCTCTATTGCCGCCATCAGGTTCCCAAGGCGTTCATCGGTTCGCTTGAGCGCTTCGGTCGCCTCTGTACTTTTGGGGCCAAACGCGTGTTTGGTGCCGTCAACATCCAACAGGTGCAGAAGAAGCAAATTCGGGCGTTTACGGCGCAGCGTATCAATGGCGCAAGCGGTGGTGAGATCATCAAGCCCCGCGATGCCGTCTCGCTTTTTGTATTTGAGGTTGCGAAGAATGCATCCAAGGAGGTATCCGGCATTGCCGGAGAGCATGCGTCCTGCACGCTGCATCAGCGGCATATGCCCGGGGATTTCCGGTATGTTGTATGTGATGTCCGCGGCTCCTTCTGTCACAGGATATAAAATGGAGCATACGCTAAGCCCGGCCTTGGCAGCTTTTTGATAGAGCGTAGGCGCGCGCAGAAGCTTTGCCTGGGTGTTCCAATCCGGGTGCTCTTTACCCGGCTGCGTTTTCAGGTTTTCAATCAGCCCGTGTTTATGGGGGTATACGCCTGTGATAATGGAACTGTGTATGGGATAGGTGTTTGTGATAAATGTAGGGGCTACATGTTCCACCAATGTAGCGCGTCTGGCGAGCGCACCAAAGTGGGGCAGCGTTTTTAAGAACGCCACATCCTCATTGTCTACCGCATCCAAAGAGACCATAGCCAAATGCTTGACTTGCTGCATTATATTCGCCCCCTTCTTAGTAGGCGCCTCTTCGTTCCGGGCGCTCCATGGCATTATTATAGAAAATCACATATGCGTATGCAAACAAAGATGTAACTCTGGTGGGCGTCTACGCGAGAAATGTAGCGGTATTTGTAGAATTGTGATGAAATTACAATTGAAAGAACCACACTGAAACGGTATGATGGGAATTGGATAAAACATGTATTATTAGTCAATGTTTCAAAATTTGCGACGCACCATTCAAAAGAAAAGAGGATGAAACCCAAATGCGCCATTCGTCCCTCAAAAAAATGTTCTCTCTGGCACTCGTGTTTATTATGTTCGTTATACTGCTTCCCGTTACCTCGCTGGCTGTGCCCAGCCAAGGTTGGTATTCTTCCCCCGGCAGTGCCGATGGCTCTTTCGCCGCTCCTTATATCATCAGCAGTGCGGATGATCTTGCGGGTCTTGCCCTGCTTGTAAATGGCGGCAACAGCTTTGAAGGCAAATACATTCAAATTGCCTCCGCATCCAGTATCGATATGGCCGCTTATTCCAATTGGACGCCGATCGGTACGCTTACCAAACCGTTTAAAGGAACATTGGATGGCAATGGCGCAACGCTAACAAACCTGACCATCAATGATACCCAAACGTTTACTGCCCCGCAAAGCATTGGCCTTGGGTTGTTCGGGCTCATAGGGCCGGGCGGCGCTGTTCAAGATTTGACGCTTTCAGCCCTGAACGTTCAGGTCAACTACTCCATCTCTCCGAGTATGGACGTAAACAGCTACATCGGCGGCATTGCCGGTATGAACGAAGGTACAATCTCCAATTGCGCCGTATCGGGCATATTTGATATCGACGGCGTTGTAGTCAAGGTGGGCGGGATTACCGGCAGCAACGGGAGTGATTCCGGTTCCACCGGAAACACATATGGAACAATTGAAGATTGTACAACAGACTGCGACATTACAGCCAACAGCAGCTACCAGCTCATGCATGGTGGCGGCATTGCGGGAAGCTCTACGAAAGCCACCGGCATCATCACCGGCTGCAGCAGTCAGGGCGTCATCACCGCAAGCGGCACAGCCGCCTCGGACGGTACATATAGATGCTCGCCGAATGTTGGTGGTTTGATTGGGTATGCTGATAACGCTATAATTTCAGATTGTACAAGCGATGTTGACGTAGCGGTAACTGAATTTGTAAGGAGCAGTTACGTAGGCGGGCTGATTGGGTTTGCACTCAACAGTATTATTGATGGCAGCAGCAGCAGTGGGGATGTTATAGCTTACGGTGGGGACAATCCCGCTTATGGCGATGATGTGGCGGCGGGCGGCCTTGTAGGCCGGTTGTCTTACGCAAGTGCCACAACAAGGATTGAAAATTGTTTTAGTACGGGAGATGCACAAGCAACAGTGAAGTCCGTTGGGAAAAGCGGATATGCGTTGGCTGGGGGATTGGTTGGCTATGTGAAATACTTTGGAGCAATCCCATCAGAGATTGTATCTTCCTATGCAACGGGAAATGCAAACGCCGTAGCTTTGGACAATGGATACGCGTTTGCGGGGGGATTTGCAGGCTTCTTGTGGACTGCTTCTGTGGACAAGTGCTTTGGAACAGGCGATGCGCAAGGTGTTGCCGCATTAAACGGGTATGCCTCTGCGGGCGGGTTTGCGGGATATGCCAGCTCTAATGGCGCAACAACAACGGCAATTTCTAACTGCTATAGCATCGGCAACGCATCGGCCGATTGTGTTACAAAGGAACGTGCGGGTGGCTTTGTAGGCGCGGTATCCTCAACGAGTACTTTCACCAACTGCTACAGCGTAGGCCGGCCAATCATTAACCACAGCGGAGCCAACTTCGCGGTGGGCGGTTTTGTAGGGGCTGCGGCCAATACCTATACGCTCACGAATGTATATTATGACAGCACCGTTACTCCCGCAATACCCGGTCTGGGTGTTGGCACTGGAACAGTGAATGCCCTGTCTACAGACAGCATGGTTGCGGACGATACGCTTTTAACAGGAATGAGCGGCTTGCAGACAGGCAGCGCATGGGATAAGCGTACCAATACCTTATCCGAACGATATTATCCGGAGCTTGCCGTATTTATGAGTGCGGGCGGCACGACCGGTGCTGCTTCGAGGAACAGCGTAACGATACCCGCAGCCACCTATACGCTGACGGTGGTAAACGGCAGCGGCAGCGGGAGCTGCGCAGCAGGTCAGGTGGTATCCATTGCAGCCAACACCCCCGCATCGGGGCAGCAGTTCAGCAAGTGGACAACTAGCGGTGGAGGCAGTTTCTTAAGCGATACAAACGCTGTCACCACATTTACTATGCCGCATAGCGCCGTAACCGTAACAGCCACATACCAGGCAATTCCCAATAGTGGTCCCGGAAGCGATGACGGAGGGAATACCCCGGGCAAAACCATTACCGTGGTGGAAGCGCCAAAGGGCATTGAAAACCCCAGGCAGATTACGGTTACTCCCGTTGGAGATGCATTTGACCGCTCCATAGAGGTCCGGCTCAAAGATGACCCCGTTGCAAAGGCGCAGATCGAGAACGCGCTCGAACAGAGCCCGCTTCAAAGTGATATGGAGGATGCGCTTGTTTATCCGCTCGATATCAGCATGTACATCAAGGGTACCGATACGAAAGTCCAGCCCAAAGAAGGGACCTCTGTAGAGATCACCTGCCCAATTCCGGCAGACCTGCTTGCGAAAAGGGATAAGTTGGTTGTTGTATGCCTCATTGACGGCAAACTGACCGTGCTGCCAACCACAGTTGTTGCAAAAGGCAACACCTATTATGTGCAGTTTACCGCCAGCCATTTTTCGCCCTATGCGTTTGTAGTAGATGAAAACAACAAACTCTTTGGCTTAGCCAATGTGACTCCCATTGACCCGGTAGGTATTCCCAAGACCGGCGATGCCGGGTTCCTGTATGCGGGCGTTGTGCTGCTGGTTGGAGCAGTTGCCCTGCTTGGCGTTTACAGCAAGAAGAAAGTGTAACGGAACGAAAAAAGAGGCCGAATTGACGGCCTTTTTTTTGTGTCTTTGTCTAAACAATACTGATATAAACAGTGTTTAGATATAACAGGAGCTGCGGCTGATATTCGCATAA
>JAEXTB010000236.1 GCA_023453725.1 Bacillota bacterium
GCGCATATCTCGGCTTGGGCGCGGCGGCACATTCAGCATGGCGGCTGAATTTCGGCGGTACGCCGCTGTGGATGCGCTGGAGCAATGCCGCAGAATTGGACGCTTATAGAAAGGAAGCGGCAACGCCTTTGCAGGAAAGGACACTTATACCCATTTCCTATGAAGAAGAAGCGTTCGAAACCGTCATGGTAGGACTAAGAACCATAGCAGGCATTCCGCTTACCCCGTTTGAAGCGCGTTTTCAAAAGAAGTTTCAGGAACTTTATCCGAAGGCCGTTGCGGCGCTGATAGAAAAAGGGTGGCTGGTTGTGTCCCCGACGCATGCGTATTTAACAAACGCGGGTCTTGATATGCAGAACGCGGCGCTGCAGTATTTTCTTGCGGAAGCCGACGCCAAATGATGTGCCGCTGGCGCTATTCCTGATTGAAAGGATACGGGATGGCTATTCAGCCATCCCGTTCGATTACATAAATCCTTACCGGCTTATTGAGTTTCTGCGCACGGTTGATGGTATAGCGTGTACCTGTGGAAACACCGTCCCACACAGCCACCACGATATCCGCTGCGTCCACAATCTGATCGTTCCTTGCAAGCGGCGCCCATTTACCCAACACATCGTAAGCCGGGCGGAATACGCGCACGGGGATGCCGCGGCTGTTTGCATACCGTTCGGCCAGCGTATCTATCCCGTAAGCGCCGCCCGTGATGATCTCCGTAACCTCCGGTGGAATATACTCTGTAAGATCCACATTGCGCAGCGTTCTGGAGCCTACCACCGCGACCTTCATATGCTAGTTGATGCGCAGCACGCTCATGAAGGCATCGCTTGGAACCTCCACCGAGCCTACCTGACGCATGCGCTTTTTGCCTTCCTTCTGTTTTTCCAGCAGCTTCCTTTTGCGCGAGATGTCGCCGCCGTAACACTTTGCCAATACGTCTTTGCGTACGGCCTTGACGGTTTCACGCGCGATCACTTTGCCGCCGATTGCAGCCTGGATGGGGATTTCAAACTGCTGGCGCGGGATAACATCCTTGAGTTTTTCGGCAACCGCCCGCCCTTTGTTATACGCTTTATCCCGGTGGACGATGGTGGAGAGCGCGTCGCACATATCGCCGTTGAGCAGAAAATCCAGGCGCACCAAATCGGAACGCATATATTCCTTGAGCTCATAATCAAAGGAAGCATACCCGCGCGAGCGGGATTTGAGCTGGTCAAAGAAATCATAAATGATCTCGTTGAGCGGCAGTTCGTAATGAATGTTGACGCGGGTCTCCTCAATATACTTCATATCAACAAATATGCCGCGTTTTTCCTGGCAGAGTTCCATAATGGTGCCCACAAAGGAGGAAGGCGTCATGATATGCGCATCCACCATGGGTTCTTCCATATAGGCAATCATTGTAGGATTGGGAAGGTTTGAGGGGTTGTCAATCACGCGCTCTTCCCCGTCCTGCATCTTGACACGATAGATAACGCTGGGTGCGGTAGTCACAAGGTCAAGGTCAAACTCGCGCTCTAAGCGCTCCTGAATGATCTCCATATGCAGCAGGCCAAGGAAGCCGCAGCGGAACCCAAACCCGAGCGCGATGGACGTTTCCGGCTCATAGGTAAGAGAGGCGTCATTGAGCTTCAATTTATCGAGAGCATCCTTCAAATCGTTGTAGCGCGCGCCATCCGCGGGATAGATGCCGCAGAACACCATGGGGTGCGCCTGCTGGTAGCCGGGCAGCGCTTCTTTTGCGGGGTTTTCGGCGTCCGTAATGGTATCGCCCACTTTGGTTTCGGCAACGCTTTTAATGGAGGCCGCAATGTACCCGACCTCGCCTGCCGTCAATTCATCCACGGGCTTATGCGCAGGCGTAAATACGCCTACCTCGGTTACGTCAAACTCATGCCCGGAGCTCATCATGCGTACCCGCGTGCCCGCGCGCACCGTGCCTTCCTTGACGCGTACATAGCTGACCGCGCCTTTATAATTATCGTAATAACAGTCGAATACCAGCGCTTGAAGCGGGGCTTCGCTGTCTCCTTTGGGCGGGGGGATGAGATCTACAATCTGTTCCAATACCATCGACACATTTTCACCGGATTTTGCAGAAACGCGCGGAGCGTCCTCCGCCGGGATGCCGATGACATCCTCAATCTCCTTGATGGTGTGCTCCGGCTGCGCGCTGGGAAGGTCAATTTTATTGATGACGGGCATAATTTCTAGCCCGTTGTCGATAGCAAGGTACACGTTTGCAAGCGTCTGCGCCTCTATTCCCTGCGTGGCGTCCACAACGAGTATTGCGCCTTCGCATGCTGCAAGCGCACGGCTGACCTCATAGGTAAAGTCCACGTGACCCGGCGTATCGATAAGGTTGAACATATACTGCTTGCCGTCCGTATGGGTATAGAACATGCGCACAGCCGTCGCCTTGATGGTGATGCCGCGCTCACGTTCGATATCCATGGTGTCTAAGAGCTGTTCCTCCATGTCCCGTTTGGATACGGTATCGGTCAGCTCCATCAAGCGATCGGCAAGGGTTGACTTACCATGATCGATATGCGCGATGATGCAAAAATTGCGTATAAGTTCACGCGGAAAGGCCATAGTACCTCCGTTTTTTTCTCTAGTGGCATTATTACTCAGCATTGATAATATCGTATCGCAGGTACAATTGCAAGAGAGTTGCTTTGCCCAATTGTCTTGCTTGTGATACAATACACAAAATGTATTGGGAGGGATAGCCATGCGCAACATCGAACAAACGGCTGAGAACCTGAAAAAACACGGTTTTCAGGTGCAGATATGCAAGGATTCACAAGCAGCAAAGCAGGCGGCGCTCGCCTTGATTGACGCGGAAGCAAGCATTGGTTTTGGCGGCTCCGTTACCATACGCGATATTGGGCTGTATGAAACCCTACAGGAAGCCGGCCACCCGGTTTACTGGCACTGGAAATGTGAAAAAGAAGAAATACCTGCTGTGCACACGGCAGCGCAAAAGGCGGACGTCTATCTATGTTCTGCAAATGCCGTTTTAGAAACCGGCGCCCTTTTAAATATTGACGGAACGGGGAACCGGGTATCAAGCCTCATCTACGGACCCAAGCGGGTGATTGTGATCGCGGGCGAGAATAAGATCTGCAAAAATTATGAGGACGGTTTAGACCGCATTAAACGCGAAGCCTGTCCGCAAAACGCGCGGCGGCTCGGGCTTTCTGTCCCCTGCGCCACAACAAACCGGTGTTCGGACTGCAACTCTCCCCAGCGGATGTGCCATATCACAACCCTGCTCGAGCGTCCTACCAACGCAGTCAAAGATGTATATGTGCTGCTTGTGGAAGAAAGCTTGGGATATTAGCGGGCCTCCTTAGTAAACATCAAATCAACCCAAAAGAAAAGCTGCAAGCGCCAAATATCGCAGGCAGCTTTTCTGCATCCTAGAATATACTGGCACGCGGAACCTGCTCTAGCATACAAACGTTATATAAGCAAACAACCTTGGAGGATAGAAAAATGAAGAAAAAAGTTTTATTGATAACTTCCCTCGCTTTGGCTGCAGTCTTGGCAGTAAGCGGATGCTCACAAAGAGCCGTACCGCCTTCTGAGCCCACGGCAGCGCCGGTTGAATCACCGGTTGCTTCCCCCAGCACCGGCATTCCCAACCCGATTGTGGAAGTGGAAAGCGCTGCGGACTTTGAACCGCTCAACGTAAAAATCGATGCGCCCGAGGGTGCAACTGACGTCAGCTACCGTATCATTGGGGACAAGGTGGCGGAAATCACGTTTACGCTGGACGGCGTTACTTATGTCTATCGTTCGGCCAACACCGGTACGGAAGAGGATATCTCCGGCGTATACACGGAGTTTGACGAGCGGAGCGACATCAGCGTGGACGGCATGGACTGGTATGCGATCATCAATATCAATACCAACAAGGACGCTGGCGCACTGGCAAGGTGGCAGTACCTCCCCGTGCAGTTCTCGCTGTATACGGAAGACAAAGTGGATGCAGAAACGTTCACCAATCTAGCGACCGATTTGGCATACAGCGCATTCAAAAACAACACCTCCCTGCCCAGCCCTGCTCCCGTAGGCTGAGACAGGCGCTAAACACAAATAGTGTTAAACAACAATGCTCCGTTCTAAAAAGAACGGAGCATTGTTCATGCGCATAAATGATATCTGCTCTTTTACCTGTCCACAAAAGGTTCCTGCGGCCGATTGTCATGCGGCGCAAGACGCGAGCGGTTGATGCCTTCCGCGATGATATGCGACTGAAGGTCCGGATGCACCGGCACAAAGCCCCAATACAAAAGGGCAAGTACGCCGAAAAAGAACCCCCACGCAAAGCTCGCATGGTAGCCTTTCTTTTTTGCAAGAGACTGAACCACAAAGCCCATTCCGATTGCAGCGCCGATGATGAGCAATAAAACCCATACCCCTCCAAAGATGTTTCGAACTGCCAACATAGTTCCCTCCTTATTAATGTTTTCATCTAATACTATAGCAGCCATATGTATCGGTAGTTCATTAACTAAAATTCAGAGTAGATTTGTCCACCAGTGTGAGCCTGCCGTCCTGCAGTTCAAATATCTGATCGGCATTGCGGATCGTTGTCAGGCGATGCGCAATGGCGATGATGGTACAGGAACCGGCCAGCTCGTTGATTGCGTTTTGAATTTCTCGTTCCGTCTCCACATCCACAGAAGCAGTCGCCTCATCCAAAATAATAATGGGGGCACGCCGCAGCACCGCGCGCGCGATGGCCACACGCTGCTTCTGCCCGCCGGACAGGCGCGCGCCGCGCTCGCCAACGCGGGTGTCGTAGCCATCGGACATGGCCATGATATCCTCATGGATGTGCGCCGCCTTCGCCGCTGCAATAATGTCCTCCATCGTAGCATTTTCCACTGCGTACCCGATGTTTTCCGCAATGGTGCCAAAGAATAAGAACGTATCCTGCATGACGGGGGCGATATTCCTGCGCAGGCTGTTGATCGTAACATGCTTTATGTCCTTGCCGTCAATAAGCACCCGCCCTGAGATTGGATCGTAAAAACGGGAAATCAGCTGCGTTAATGTCGTCTTGCCAACGCCGGTGGGCCCGATGAGCGCAATCATCTGCCCGGGCTCGCATGTGAAGCTGACGTCCTTTAACACTTCCTGATCTTTTTCATAGCCAAACTGTACGTTTTCAAACTCAATTTTTCCATTCACCGTACCCATATCGGCGGCATCCGGTTCATCTACGATATCGGAAGGCGCATCCATGACCGCCATAACGCGTTCCGCGCCAGCGTATGCCTGCTGCGTATCCTCCAAAAGCTTGGCAAAGCCGGTGATGGGCGCGTAAAACAGCGCGAGGTACAGTAAAAACGCCACGATGTCCGCGACATCCATTTCGTTGCCAATTGCTAGCGCGCCGCCCACGCCCGCCACAATGAGTGTGCCGATGGCCGAGAAGAATTCTACCGAAGGGTGGAAGATTGCGCTCTTTTGCAGCGCAACCAGAATTGCGCTGGTATAGCCGTGCGCCTGCTCGCCAATGCTTTCTTCCTCGTAGCGTTCCTGGCCAAACGCCTGAATCTCATGGATGCCGGAGAAATTGTCCTGCAGCTTGGAGTTTAATGCGCCGAGCTTCCCCTGTGCCACACGGAAATGCGGACGGATTTTTGTAATAAACAAATAACCCGCATAGGCGATAAGCGGCAACGGAATACATGTTAAAAGTCCAAGCTTCACGTTGATGGAAAGCAGCATGATGAGTACGCCAGCAAGCGTAATGAAGTTGGTCATCATTTCCGGTATGATGTGTGCGTATAAAAGCTCAAACGTAGCCGTATCATTGATGACTCGGCTCATCAAATCCCCCGTTTGGCGCTCATGGAAAAAGCGCATGGAAAAGCTCTGTATCTTCTGATACAGCTTGACCCGGATACCCTCCACCAGATTCCACGCGGCAACATGCGCATAATAGTTGCTGGCGTACCGGAACAATATGCGCAGCAGGTAAATCCCCGCAAGCGCAGCAGTCAGGTATAGAATTTTTTCAAGCGCCCCCGCCTTCACCCCGGAGGTCAGGGTCTTTGTGATTTCAGACAACACTTTGGGTGCGGCAAGGTTTACTACAGTCATCAACAACGTTGAGAGGATGGCGATCAGGTATAATCCCTTAAACCGTTTCGCATCCCCCATCAGTCTGAGTAACAGCTTCATGAGTCCTCCAAATCCAGTCTGCATACAGCGCTACGATGTATGCGTGCATTACGTAACAGTATACCTTGTTGCCGGGCATGTTTCAATGCACGCATAGGGTGCCGAAAGTGCGCTTTTCTTCAGTCCCCCTTACTTGTTTTTCCTTTTTCCGCATGATTGACCGGGATTGTTCTGACGTATATATAGTGCAATACCAATGATGCAGGAATAAGAAACCGGATGATTTTTATTGGAAAACAATACTGATTTCCTTTTCCCGCTATATACCTATTATTAAGAAAGAAAAAGGAGGCAGACGCATGGAACAGCAATTTGCACAGGAGAACATTTACGAATACTCACCTGAGGATATAAAACAAAATAAAGCGATGGCCATATTGGCTTACTTCATCTTTTTTCTGCCGCTGCTTGCCGCAAAGGACAGTCGGTTTGCGCGCTACCACGCGAACCAGGGGTTGATCGTACTGATTGGTTACATTGCCCTGTATATTGTACAGGCGATACTTACGGCCATACTGTTCGCCGGGATGACGTACGCGAGCCTCGGCGCTTTGGGCATTGTTTCCCTGCTGTTTACGTTACTGTATCTTGGACTGCTCGTGCTGCAGATTTTAGGCATCATCAACGCCGCGCAGGGAAAGGCGAAGCCCATTCCCATACTCGGCGGGTTTACAATCATTAAATAGCAGGAACGAAACCCGGATATGCAAATTCCCCGCACGCGCGGGGAATTTATATTTGATCGTTATTATTTCATGCCGAATAGAAACCGTGTGATGCGAAAGCGGCGAAAAACTTCGTACCCCGCGAGGGAAAGCAAAAGGGCCGAAACTGCAATAAGCACAAACTTCACCCAGGCAGGCAGCGGCAAAGGAACCACATAAAACGCCGCAACCATCATAACGGACTGGTGGAGGACATATACAGGAAACGATGCCCGGTTACAATAGCGAAGCATCTTGCCGGATGTGTTGCAGTACGCCTGGGCCAATCCAAGCAGGGCAAGAATCGTCAGCCAAGCCGCAAGGTTTAACATCAAAGTAATCATCCCGGATTGCCAGGAGTATCCTGATGCGAAGTTGAATAGCCTTCCAATAAAAAGAAAACCTGTTCCGGCGAGCATCGCGCCGATGAAAAAACGGATGCGGTATTCTTTGAGTACATCCAACAGGTCTCTATGCGCAAGCCAATATCCCAGCAAAAAGAATGCCGCGTAATAGAACGGGTTTTTCCCGCCGATTGCCGGCAGCGCGTTTGCAACAGTCAGCGGTATCGCGGCCAAAGGCAGCATGACAGGCCGCTCAACTATCGCCAGCTTCTTCTCAAACTTGCCGATGCACTTTAATATGGGCAGAAGTCCTGTGCTGATGACAAAAAGATACAACAAAAACCACAAATGGCCGGGCGTAAAGCTGCCGGTATATCCCGTAAGATCCGAAAAATCCGTAAAATAGGAAAGCAGGAAAGCAAAGTACCCTCCCGTATAGCCATATTGCTGCACACGGGCAAGATATCCCTGAATGGGCACAATCACAATTATGCCGAACACAAGCGGCACCAACAGACGCAAGGCGCGTTCTTTGCTATACTGCCGCGGCGTGCGCTTTTGCAGCGCATAATATGCGGAAATGCCGGCAATCACAAACATCAGCGGCATAAACCAATAGGATGTAATAAGGATAAACCATGTGGAAAACGAATTGACCGCATCCTTAATATAGTTTGGCTCCCACGCGTCAAACACCCGTGCCGTATGGAAAGGAAATAACAATATAATACAACCGATCCGCAGCCAGTCTATTCCAAATCTGCGTCCGGCATCCGGCTGTATGGCCGGATTATCTGTTTGAGTTTCCATGCGTAATCCCGCTCCATTCCCCGTATGTGATGGCGTAGTGCAGCTCATCCTGCCACTCGCCGCCTTTGTAGCGTGCCGCTTTGAGCAAAGCCTCAAGGCGCATACCGCACTTTTTCATCACGGCCTCGGACGCCAAGTTGTTTGCATTGCAACAGGCGGAAACCTTAATAAGCCCAAGTTCCACAAAGCAGATTTGAACCAGGCGTTTTGCGACCATGGTTCCAAACCCTTTTCCCCAGTACTGGGGGAGCAGCATATACCCAATTTCCGCGTTCCCCTCGGCAGTCTCGCTCAGCTTGATATTTCCCATGCCGATCGGTTGGCCGTCGAGCAATCCCACGACATACTCATAAATCAGCCTGTCCGGCTTTTTGCTGTCTTCGAGCGTGCCAACAAAATAAGGCAGGTATGCTTCTACACTCCGACAAGCGTCGATCAATGTAAACTGCATGACTTCAGGGCTGGAATACATCGCGTAATATAGGGGAAGATCCTTCTCCTGCACGTACCGAAAAACCACAGAGTCCAAGCGTTGCTCCATATCCGCACCCCTGAAAACGCAAATTTGTGGTAGGAAAGCCGTATACAGTATAACACAAGGCGGAAAATATTGGGGAATGTGATGCTGCTTTTTACCGCTACCCTTTGAGCGCCTTTTGCATGAACTCCTCCGTTGTAACCCCGCTTGGCCGGTTATAGCGCCCCAGGTGATACAGGCTAGCGGAATTGCGCTCAATATAATTCATGCGCTCCCGGCACGTCATTGTAACGGTGAACCCGTTTTTTCTTAACACGATTTCGCTTTCGCTATCCCAGCGGCCAAAAGGGTATGTGAACGTGGTGAGTTCAATGCTGCAATATTCCTGCATTGTTTCGCGAAAGATTTCAATATCCGCTGTGAGTACCGCTTCATGAGCCTCCCCAGTTTCCCAAGACTTGCGCTTGACCCCCTCCCGCCCGCTCATAGAGTGAAGCGCATAGGTATGGCTCGCAATTTCCACCATTCCGGATTCTTCAAGCGCGGAGATATCCTCCCACGTCAAGTATGCATAGGCCGGGTTCTGGTCCATCGTCTCCGTGGCCTTTTGCGTATAGCTGCCTACTATGGATATGACGGCCTTCATACCCATGCGCTTTAGGATGGGAACAACATAGATAAGGTTGTTATAATACCCGTCATCAAACGTAAGCATGACTGGCTTATCCGGCAGCTCGGCTTTGCCGTTTACATATTCAACAAGATCCCGTGGAAGTACGGCGGTGTATCCGTGCTTTTTCAAATATATGAGATCTTTCTCCAATTGCGCCGGGGATATGATGTACTCCCCCGCCCGTTGGGGGTCTTTGAGCACGGCATGGTACATGATAATGGGGAGTCTTACGCCGGAAAGCGCGTCCGCGCGCATGGCCTCCACCGCGCCGCCATCTTCAAACAGCAGCACGCACGTGAATATTGCAACGAACATTGCAAGCAAGCCCCCAATACGTCTTACCAACAGCTGTGCCGCTTTCATTGCGTTACCTCCCGGGCAAGACCATCCGCGCGAATATAGCCGCCGCCTTCGAGTTTTTGCACCGGCATGCGGTTGCGCTCCAGAAAACGGACAATATTGTATACGTCAATCCAAATCTGATTGGTGCCGTCAATCTGGCTGTCGTCAAATATGAGTTGCAGCCCAAAATGCAGGTGCGGAAGCTTTACGTTATTGACATCCTCTTTTGTACTGTAGCCTGTCATGCCCATGTAGCCGATGACGTCCCCTGCCTTAACTTTATCGCCTTCTTCTAGCCCTGCCGCGTATGGGCTGCCCTTTCGCAAATGCGCATAATAGTAATACCGCAGCTTATCGTGGCTGCGTATGCCGACCCGCCACCCCCCGTACTGGTTCCATCCAAGCTTTTCTACAACCCCGCCTTCCATGGCAATAATGGGTACGCCGATTGATCCGCACAAATCGTTGCCCAAGTGAAGCCTCTTGTAGCCATAAGTGCGGGGGTTTCCAAAATCATCATAGTGCCCAAACCCATACCCCTTTGCGACGGGAGAATAGACTTTTAGACCATATACCATCTCTGTTTTGCCATCCTCACACACCTTTTCATGCTCCCCCACAAACTGGGCAAGAATGGCCGTATAGGCCTCCATATAATAGGAGTAGTAGCGCATACCGTTGGTAATATCGGAAAGCTGCTCCCCCTTGCGCAGGCGTTCGACAAGATCGTCCATTGTCTTGCTGGTTTTACCGTCCTTGAATACGCCCCCGTTTCTCGCCGCTGTATAGGCAAGCAGTTCGATAAAGTTCAGCTTGACATCCTCATCCTTTTGATGTGATGTAACGTCATATTTGTACGCCTGCTCCAATACTTCAAGAGGGACGTTAAACTCTACCCAATGGATATAGTCTTCCTTGGGTTCTTCTTCTCCTCCCGAGGAAGAAGAATTGACGTCCATTGCCCTGAAGGGCGAAAAGAAGCACAATGCAGCGCCAGCGAGAACAAATAAGAATAACAGGGCTGCAAGATATCCGCGTACCCGCTTTCCGCTTTGCGTATTATGTTTCATCAACAAAAACATCCGCCCCCTTTTGCTCCTACATGGAGCATATGAAGCGGATGTCTCCTACATGTATTATCATACCGATTCCTGCTGCATTCAGCCGCCAAAAAGCTGCCTGATCCAGGCCCACATTGATTCGAAGAACCCCAGGTCCTGAGGCTGTTCGGCTACCTGTACCCCTTCCTCGAGTGAAGATGGGGTCTGTACGAGTGGTTTAGGTTCAAATATGCCTTCCGTTTCAAACACAAACTGCACGGTTCCGTGCATGCCCTTAGAAAGGCCGGAGAATGTCTGGTACACTTCCCCCAGGCTTACCACCGCATCCTTGCGGTCCAGCGCCACGCGCATACTGCCCGTTTCTTCCGCAAGCTCCTGCAGGCCTTCTTCATTGAGCTCTTTTACGCCGTTGCGCAGTTTCCGGACGCCGCTGACCAATTCCTCCGCTCCATCCAGGAGTTTATGGCCCTCTGAAGATAAAGTGGACATACCCTTTCCAAGTTCAATAAAGCCATTGTGCACCTGGCGCATGCCCCCGCCCAGCTTAGACGCCCCGGCTTCCAATTCCGCAGCGCCGCTTTGGAGCTGGGAAAGTCCGCCCTTTACACCTGAAACAATGGCAGAAGCCGTCTGCGCGGAAGCGGCCGACGCTGTTTGCTGCACAATAGACACTACCCCCGCCATCTGCTCCGGGCTAAGGCCCAGCGCCGCAAGCTGCTGCTGCAAGGCGGCCGAATCCATGGAACCGCCCGGTATGCTGATCCCATCAAGAGAAGCGGAAAGATCGCCGCTCCCCTTTTTTAAGCCTGAAATGCCGGACGCCAATTCACTCATGCCTGAAATGGTTTCCCCGCTGCCGTCTATCGCTTCCCACATGCCGCTGTCGAGCTCTTTCACCCCGTCGTAATACTCATACAGTCCGTCATTGAGATCGCGAACGCCGCGGTACAGCTTGCTTGTGCCATCCGAGAGTTCATCGCCCGCTGTGCTCATATCATCAATACCGTTCATCAAATCAGTAAGGTCTTCGGTATCCTTAAGATCATCCGCTTCCACCAACCCGGTCATAATCACTGCGCGGATGCCCTTAAAATCAAAATCCACTACGTCCGCTTCCATATGAAACTTATCGGAGAGCCTGCCGGTCGCCTCAGCATCCAAATTATAGGCGAGGCCGGGAAACAGTATCGCCGCAACGGTAGGGCTGCCTGCTTCGCTTGCCACTTTGCCGTTCTCGCACGTTATGTTCTGCGCGTTTTCCGGCAGCGTAATCATGCTGATGGCGGTAAATGGGGTATACAGCTGCATACTTTGGCCGTTTACAACGGTTGCAACAAGGCTGTTATTGATGAACTTCACAGTAATCCCGATACGCCCCGTCACGCCCCCAAGCGCCGATGCGGAAACAGGGCTGCCGTTTAGCGTATAGGCAACGGAAAACTGAACCGGCAGCTCCCCGCCTGCCGTTCCCTGATAGGCGACATCCTCGCCTTTTGCCAGAAACACATAGCCTCCGTTTTCCGCCTTGGGCGGTTCGGAGGCCAGCGTGTTTTCAATATTCGTGAGCGTGCTTGCATCACGCACAGTATCGAGCTTTCCGGGATTGGTGATGTATACGCTCGAAAGCATGGATTTTGTGGTCCCATCAGGATCTGTTGTGATGTAAACGGTCTCGCTCCGTTCGCTCCTGGTCATCGCATAGGACATCGTGATGACGACCATGAATATTACGCCCAATAAAAACAGCAAGGCAATGATGGCGGCGATAATTCTTGTTGAACGTTTCATAAACTTCCCTTTTCTTCCCTCAACCGGTACGGCCCCGGTGTATTTTTAGATTGATTCCCTCACGACTATTCTGCACTCTTTAAAGATTCTACCATATCCACCCCGCGCACCTTCCGACGCATCAGGATATTGACCATATACGAAAACGAAAGTGTCAGCGCAAAGCTGATGATATAGCTTAAGGGCGTAATCTCCCGCACAAAGCGTACAATGTCCACCTCCGTAGTGGATATGACAAAGCGGTGCATGAATACGCCCAGCACCAGCCCAAACAACGCGCCGATCAACGCGAGAGCGTTGTTTTCCCGGAACACGTAACTGTAGAGTTCCTTGTCATAGAACCCAAGCACGCGCAGCGTGGCAAGCTCCCGCCTGCGTTCGGTCAGATTGATGTTGGTCAGATTAAACATCACCACAAACGCAAGCGCTGCGGCGCACAGGATTAAGACGCCTACGACATAGTTAAGAGAGCTGAGGTTATCATGCAGCGAGTGCTGAAGCCCCGTTGTAAAGTTCACGGCGTACATCCGGCCATCAGCCAGCAAAGAAGCCGCAAGCGCATTTTCCGTCTGCTCCGAGGTATCCTCCATATGCGCAAACACACCGTTATACAGGGGCTCCTGCCCCGTCACTCCCTCATAGTAGGCAGGCGAGATGAACACATAATGCATCACATAGTTTTCGGCAACGCCGCTAACACGCAGCTGATAGCTTGTCGTGCCGGAAGTAAGCGTAAGCGCACTGCCTGCTTTTAAGCCATAGAGTTCCGCAATCTTGCTGGTTACAATCACTCCGGTATCGGATAATTCCAGCGGCTGCCCATCCGGGCTTTTCAAATCCAGAAACGGGCGGAGTGCCGCGGCGTCCTGTACCATCATAAAATGGATGCTTCTATTTCCGCGGGCTTTGTCCTCTATATCCATAGATTTATCGCGCACAAGCGTGGAGCCGGTAATCTTCCCTTCCGGATCCCGCTCCTGTAAGAGCTGCTCCCAATCCAAAACATCCATGGCCTCGTAGGAAAACGCCTGCATCTGCATCCGCATGATTTTGGTAAACTGCCGGTCTGTAATGCCAAACACAGAATCCCGGAGTCCAAAACCTGTCAGCATCAGCGCGCAGCTTCCCGCAATGCCGATGGTGCTCATCCAAAACCGTTTTTTGTAGCGCAGAAGGTTTCGTGCCGTTACCTTGGCGGTAAAACTCATGCGCTTCCACAGAAAGCCGATATATTCCAAAAACACACGCCTGCCTGGCTTTGGCGCTTTGGGGCGCATGATTGCCGCAGGCACTTCCCGCAGTGTGCTGATACAGGCGGATACCGCAGCGCCTGTAGTGCAGACCGTAATAAACAAGATGGCATCACGCGCGATATCCCAATGATACGGCGTTTGAAAATCCGGCAAACGGTAAAACACGCCATACGCGTTTGATATCACCGTGGGAAACAGGCGGAACCCCATAATGCTGCCCACAATTCCGCCCAACAGAGTAGCAAGCGCCGCATAGGAAAAGTACCCGCCTGCGATTGCCGCGCCTGAATACCCCAGCGCTTTTAAAGTGCCGATCTGCACGCGGCCGTCTTCCACCATGCGCGTCATGGTGGTCAGGGAAACGAGCGCCGCCACGACATAAAACATCAGCGGGAACGTCTGGCCGATGGCCGATATCCGTTCGGTATTCTGCCGGTAATCCTCATACCCCGGGTTGCTGTCCCGCCCCTGCACGTACCAGGTATCCCCGGTCTCATCTCCGTATTGCTCCAAACGGTCTATGACCGACGAGACCAGCTTTTTATAATCCTCTGAAAAGCAGTTGAGCGCTTTTGCGCCATCCACCACAATATCCGCATGCGTGTAGCGCGTGGTAAGCATCGCCATAGCGGGAAGGCGGGCGCCAAGCTTCGTTAAGGAGTTGCCCGAAGCGTATGCAAACCCATCGCTCACACCCCGGCCTACGGTGCTTTTTCCGCGCTCAACAGAGGACATATACTTGGGAGATTCAATCAAGCCAACAAGGCGCAGCCCCACATTTCCGCCGGAAGATTCAAACCGGATCCAATCGCCCAGCTCAACGTCAACTTGCTTTACCGTCTGAGAGTCGAGCGCAACCTCATGATCGTCAAGCGGCATACGCCCATGCGTAAGTTGCACCAGATTGACGCTGTTCTCCGGCGCAGGATCAATCGCATAGTCCGGCAGTTGGAAGAAACGGGCAGGGTGTTCTTCTTCCTGTGCGAACGGCATGGAATATAAGTGAATGTTAAGTTCCTTGTCCCCGCCGTCTTCTAGCTGCATCAGGGCATCCGCCTGCAAACCTGGAACCACCGCAGCAACGCCGGGAAGCGCCGAAAGCGCCCGGATATCGTCCGGCGTTAGGCCCGCTGAGGACATCACCTGAATATCCGACAACGCAAGCCGATCCAAATACTTATCGCCGGTGAGCATCATGTCCGGACCGGTGGCGCGCAAGCCTGTAAAGGCCGCAACGCCCAGCATGGAAATGGCGGCGATGGAAAAAAAGCGGGCACTGGTAGTTCGTATTTCCTGAAACAGGTTTTTGACGAGCAGGCCCCTCTTCTTCATATTACCACTCGATTTCTTCCACAGCACAGGAGTTGCGTTTTTCGTCATCTGGGCGACACGGCCGTTCTTGATGTGCACCACCCGGTCCGCCATAGGCGTAATGGCGGAGTTATGGGTAATGATCAAAACCGTCATGTTTTGTTTGCGGCTTGCCTGCTGCAGCAGGGAGAGCACCTGCTTGCCCGTCTGGTAATCCAAAGCCCCCGTCGGCTCGTCACACAAAAGCAGCTTGGGGTTCTTCGCCAGCGCCCTTGCGATTGCAACGCGCTGCTGTTCCCCGCCTGAAAGCTGGGCAGGGAAATTATTGTACCGCTCCCCCAGCCCGACTTCTGTAAGCATTGCGCGCGGGTCAAGCGCATCCCTGCAGATCTGCGCCGCAAGCTCTACATTTTCAAGCGCCGTCAGGTTTTGTACGAGATTGTAAAACTGAAATACAAAGCCCACCATGTCCCGGCGGTATGTCGTGAGCTTCCTGCGGTCAAACCGGTCCACAGCCTCACCATCCACGAATATGCTTCCGGAGGTGGGCGCGTCCATACCGCCAAGTATATTCAAAAGGGTCGTCTTGCCCGCGCCGGAAGGCCCGACAATGGTACAAAGCTCACCTTTTTCCACCGCCATATCCACACCGGAGAGCGCTTCAATTTTGACCTCCCCCATGCGGTATTCCTTTTTCACTCCGCTTAACGAGATATATTCCATGCGTTCCCCCGTTATGGGCCATATTAATCGCTATTCTTCAAACGTCAGTTTGCCCTTGCCGACCTCAATCTTCAAATCCGGCTCGCTGAAGCCTTTGAGCGTCATATCTTCAAAAAGCTCCACTACAAATAACCCAACGCCATTGACGCCGCCTTTTGCGTTGATCGTCGCGCTGGCGTCCGCCTGCAACGCCCCAATTCTGGCGCCGTTGTGTTCACCTGTATTGGCGGCTTCCAAAACCGTTTCTTCCATCAATACAAGGGAACCATCTGTCTTTAACGTATTATCCCCCGCCGCTTCCAATACCGCTTTGGCGCGCGGATAAAGCGTGATATTCCCTCTGCCGGTATTGATCGCAGCTGTTGCGGCCGATACCGTAAGCAGGCTGTCTTCACCTAAGGCGAATCCCAGCGCGAGTATGCCCGACCCTTCCTCGCCCGAAAGCGAAAGCGAACTTGCCGATGCAACCGTGACCGCGCCCGCAGCCTGTATGGCGTTTAGCTGTGCATTAATCGCGGTTTCTTCCGCCGCAACCGTCCCGCTTCCCAGAAGCCCAAGCCCGGTTTGCTTTGCCGATATGGAAAGCCCGGTAAATGCAATGCTGCAGCCATCCTCCATGCGTATCACACACGGCGCGCTGCCAGCAATCGTATGCCCGTTTCCAATAATTTTGACCGATCCGCGCTCAGCCGTAAGCTTGAGCATGGTATCTTCCATATCAATATCCGCATTCAGCCGTGCAAAAGAACCGCCAGATACAAAAAATTCCTCCAGCTCCCGCGCGGTTGTAATGTCCTGCTGTTCCGCCGGTTGCAACGCCGCATTCTCCGACGAAACTTTTGGCGTACAGCCTATCAGCAGCAACCCCAAAATCAGGCCAAGCGCAATCATTTTTTTCATGTCTTGAGCCCCCGTACAGTACTTTCTACATTGTACCATGTTGTGCTAGGGATTACCAACCGGCGGCTTGTGAACAAAATTTGATGCAATTGTTACATTCCGAATGTTCGGATTTTATAAGCCTGTCTTTGATACCGCCGCCCGCCTATTGACATCGTTAATAGGATACGTTATGCTGTTCTATGTTTGAAAACAACTAGGGTTTACAGGAAGGATGTTTGTAATGCGTAAGCAGTATGATGTTGTAATCGTCGGTGCAGGACCCGCGGGAATATTCGCCTCTTTGGAGCTTTTGGACAAGAAGCCGGGCATGAATGTTCT
Organism: Bacillota bacterium; assembly: GCA_023453725.1. Classification (GTDB taxonomy): domain Bacteria; phylum Bacillota; class Clostridia; order Christensenellales; family CAG-138; genus JAEYLA01. The sequence continues at coordinate 16,913 of JAEXTB010000236.1, forward strand.
GCTTGTTGACCAGGGGCGGAGCCTCATAAACCGCACCTGCCCGGCACGCACTTTGGGGAAATGCGTGGATTGCAAACCCTGCGCCATTATGAACGGATGGTCCGGCGCCGGCGCTTTTTCCGATGGGAAGCTTTCCCTTTCCCATGAAGTCGGCGGTAATATTACGGATTATATGCCCCCGCACGAAGCACAGGCGCTGATTGATTATGCCGATACAATCTATACAAAATTCGGCGCGCCCGAAACCGTACACGGCCGCAACAACCCGAAGGTCGGCGAGATTGCCTATGAGGCAAGCCGCTATAACATCCATCTGGTGCGCTGCCCTGTGCGCCACATGGGAACGGAATACTCCGCCTCTACACTGCAGAATATGTACGATGCGCTTGTAAAAACAGAGGGCTTCACATTTATGGAAATGACCTCTGCCCGCCAAATCCTCGTAGAGAACGGGCGTGCAACCGGCGTTGTTCTACAATCCGCAAAAGACGAAACGTTTGAGGTGGAAGCCGCAAAAATTGTGCTTGCCCCGGGCCGCGGCGGCGCAGAGTGGCTTGCGCAGGAAGCCGCGCGCCTTGGCGTGGAGACCCGCAACAACGAGGTGGACATCGGCGTACGCGTTGAGGTGCCCAACTCCATTATGGACCATCTCACCCAGGAGCTTTATGAAGCGAAGCTCGTTTACTATTCGGATACGTTTGAAAACCGTGTTCGGACATTCTGCATGAATCCCGGCGGCATTGTGAGCGAAGAACACTATGAGGGCGGCATCGCCGTTGTCAACGGCCACAGCTACCATGAGCAGGAGCGCCGCACGCAGAATACGAATTTTGCGATGCTTGTTTCTACCCGCTTCACGCAGCCGTTCAACGCGCCCATTAAGTATGGCAATTACATCGCTCAGCTTGGCAATATGCTCACCGGCGGCGGCATTATGGTACAGCGGCTTGGAGACTTGCTCCAGGGCAGACGGACGGACGCATCCCGCCTGAGAAAATCCACCACGGAGCCCACGCTCAATACCGCTGTACCCGGGGACCTCTCCTTTGTGCTGCCCCACCGGCATTTGACGAGCATTATTGAAGCGCTGCGCGCGTTTGATCACATTGCGCCTGGTCTGTATTCCAAAAACACGCTGCTCTACGGCGTAGAGGTAAAATTCTATTCCTCCAAAGTGACGGTGGATAACCGTTTCCAGACCGCCATAGAGGGGCTTTATGCAATCGGCGACGGAGCGGGCATCACCCGCGGGTTGATGCAGGCAAGCGTCACGGGCGTTGTCGTCGCCCGCGATATTGTGTCTAAAGCGTAAATAATCTAGCTAAAGTTGATCGCAAAGCCGCAGCATGCAGCCATGCCTGCGGCTTTTGTGTTATGATGGGTGTGTTCAACGGTCGCTCACAATTCTGCATATTACAATGATTTGGAAGGAGTCTATATGCGCATCGACCATATTGCATTGTTTACAGAAGACATTGAACGCCTTCGCGCGTTTTACTGCACGTATTTCGCGGCAATATCAAACTCCATGTATCATAACCCCCGCACAGGCCTCAAGACTTATTTTCTCTCATTTTCTGACGGCGCGCGGCTGGAGTTGATGGCGCGCCCGGACGTCACAGGAAGTATTCCCTCCGACTGCGAGACGGGATATACCCACATCAGTTTTTCTCTAGGCAACAAAGAGGAGGTCGACCGCCTGACAGCGCGCCTTGTACAGGATGGTTATACCTGCACAGGCGGGCCGCGCACCACCGGCGATGGATATTATGAAAGCGGCGTGCTGGACCCGGACGGAAACCGGATTGAACTGACCGTGTAGCGCGTTTCCCTGCCCTTCAACTTTCATGCGCCTGCCATCCGGCAGGCGTTTTTGTTATGCCATACATCCTTTCATAGCCAACGCATCAACCCACACACGAACCGATCCACACCATTTTCCATAGTATACTAGTAAAGGGAAGCCACGCTGCGGCCCTATTCCGGCAGCCTGGTTTGGCATTGCCTGCCCGCAGACGGACGGTTTCGCTCCCGCCTTGTTTTTGGACACCCGCTTTAAGAACGAAAGGAAGGTGTACCCTTCTTGCAATGAAACTATGTGTATATGCGATCTGTAAAAACGAGGAGCAATTTGTAGACAGATGGATGGATGCTGTTTCAGAGGCTGACCTGGTTGTGGTGGCGGATACCGGCTCTACCGACGGCACAATAGAAAAGCTAAGGGCACGCGGCGCCCACGTATATTCTGAGCAAATTGTTCCATGGCGCTTTGATGAAGCGCGCAACCGCGCGCTTTCCCACATACCGGATGATGTGGATATCTGTATCTCCAATGACCTTGACGAGGTGTTTGAAAAGAACTGGCGCCAAAAACTTGAAGCCGTATGGCTGCCCGGCACCACACGCGCCCGTTATATGTTCGTTTGGAGTCACGATAGTGAAGGAAACATAGATAAACAATTCCCCATGGAAAAAATCCACGCGCGTCATGGCTATCATTGGGTTCATCCCGTGCATGAGATCCTTTCCTATGACGGAATTGAACAAAAGATATTTGTGCCGAACCTCATTTTGCACCATTATCCAGACAACAGCAAACCGAGGAGCCAGTACCTCCCCTTACTGGAGCTTTCCGCCCGGGAAAATCCACTGGATGTACAGACCCATTACTGGCTGGGCCGGGAGTATGTATTCTATGGCCAGTATGACAACGCCATCCTTACCCTCAAAGAATATCTCGCCTTGCCGGATGCCACATGGGATGAAGAACGCAGCGCCGCTATGCGGTATATTGCAGCCAGTTGCGAACGTTTGGGCGACAAAGATGCCGAAAAATCATGGCTCTGGCGCAGTATTGCCGAATGCCCTCGTACCCGGGAGCCCTATCTTGCAATGGTGAAGTTTGCGTATTTTCAATCGGATTGGCCGCTCGCTGCGTTTATGGTGGCAGAAGGCCTGAAAATCACCCAGCCAACCGGCAGTTATCTGGCGGATCCCAACGCATGGAGAGGTGCGCTTTACGACTACGGGGCAATCGCCTGCTACAGGCTGGAGCAATATGAGCTTGCGCTATTTTATGCGAAAGAAGCGCTAAAGTATAATGCGGAGGATCCGCGGCTGAAGAAAAATGTAGAAATGATCCTATTAAAGCTGCCCTCCGGCGCACAGTAGGAGGCGTTTATGGGATATAAAGTATGCGTCTACGCCATTTGCAAAAACGAAGAACAGTTTGTGGACCGCTGGATGGATTCGATGCAGGAAGCGGATCTTGTTGTGGTAACGGATACCGGCTCCACAGACGAGACGGTAAAGCGCCTGCAGGCGCGGGGTGCGATTGTTTATACGGATGTTGTGAAGCCCTGGCGCTTTGACGTTGCGCGCAATATTTCTTTAAGCCACGTGCCCGATGATGTGGATATCTGCGTCTGCACCGACCTAGACGAGTTGTTCCACAAGGGGTGGCGGGAGCGTCTGGAGCTATATTGGACGCCCACCACAAAAACGGGCAATTACCTCTACAATTGGAGTTTAAAGCCGGACGGAACCCCCGAAGTACAGTTTCACTACTTTAAAATCCATTCCAGGCACGGTCACCGCTGGGTGCATCCCGTTCATGAACACCTCTCTTATGAAGGGGAAGGGCCGCACAACAAAGTATTCATTCCCGGCGTGGTTTTGGACCATTATCCCGACCCCGAAAAATCCCGCGGCTCATATCTTTCCCTTTTAGAGCTTGCCGTGCAG
>JAEXTB010000337.1 GCA_023453725.1 Bacillota bacterium
GCGTATCCCAGCCCGCCTTGCGCAGCACGTCAAACCCCTTCATGGTTTTATAGCGGGGGATGATATCCTTGATGCAGCGGGTCAGGATATGCCCGATGTGCGGCTTGCCGTTTGCCGTCGGCGGGCCGTCAAAGAACGTGTACGTTTTCGCACCCTTGCGGTGGACGGTGCTCTTTTCAAACACCTTGTTCTCTTTCCAGAACGCCAATACTTCCTTTTCGCGGGATACGAAATCCAGCGTAGTGGGAACCTTCTTGTACATGGGAAACCTCCTTAGCGGTTTACAGTTGAAATTAGAAACTGGATACGTTTGAGGGCTTTGCCCTCAAGCACCCACTCAAGGGACACGTCCCTTGAGAATCCCTTTTTAATCTTACTTTTTACAAAACAAAAACGCCGCATCCCTAATCGGGACGCGGCGTAGCCACGCGGTACCACCCGAGTTGACGCTACAAAAAGCGTCCTCTCTTACCTGCGCACATCAATGCGCTGCTGCTGTAACGGGCAGACCCGTGACGGCTTACTGACAAGAATTGCTTGCGTTCGCCCGCCCGCTCCCGGGTGATGCATATGACGTTCCGCCCTGCCGCGCTTACACCATCCGCGGCTCGCTTCGTGGGAAAACTGCCCATGCGTGTCCCGTTCTTCGCTTATACAGCGCTTATTATACAGGCCGTGGGGGATTTTGTAAAGCGGAAATGGCCGTACAATGCTCTAGATAACGCTATTTTTGAGGCGTTTTGTCGTTTGTATCGACTTGACAAACCCTCTTGCTGAGAGGGTTTGCTGCCGAACTCCGGCAGAACCCAAAACTATTCCGCCAGATCCGCCGGGAATACGATATCCGCCTGACGCCTTAGCTCCGTCATCACGGCGTGGACGTCCCGCATCATGCCTTCAATCTCCGCATAGCGCTTGCGGGAGTCGGGCGCATCAGGATGGAGCATGATATCTGCGAATGCGTTCGCCTCCCCGAACATCCAGTTGCTTTCCTTTTCTTCCGCCACCTCTACTGTGGTCTTTGTGGCCCGGTTGAATATGCGGATGGAGGAAATATCGTTCATGGACGCTAAGAGTATCGTGCCTTCACTGCCGTAGATTTCGCTGGGCAGGAACGAGTCTGCGATTTTTCCCGTCTGCATCACGACATCAAACCCGTCATACCGGAACACGATGATGCCGATGCCGTCCACCCCTGTTCGCACCTTGTTGCAGAAATAGTGGCAGCTTACCGGCTTTCCAAACAGCGCCACAGCGGTATAAACAGGGTATACGCCAAGGTCATATAATGTCCCCGCCGAGTATTCTAAGGAGAAGATGTTTGTATGCTCCCCTTTTAATACAAGGTCGTACCGGGGGGAATATTTCATATACGTCAGGTTCGCGCCGCGAATTTCGCCGATGCTTTTTAACTGCTCTTTGAGCACAAAGAAATTACGCTCATGGATATGCCGCGCTGCCTCAAACACAAACACGTTATTTTCCCGCGCAAGCGAAAGAATGTGTTCCGTTTCCCTGCTGTTGGAAAACGCAGATTTTTCCACGATCACATGTTTTTTTGCCAAGACCGCTTTCTTGCTTTGTTCATAATGATAGGCGTTTGGCGAAGCAATATAGACGGTATGTAAGTCTGCAAGTTTAAAGAATGCGTCAATGTCTGTTGCGTATTGCTCCGCGCCATATTTCTTGCCGAACTGCTCCGCCGCCTCAAGTGTGCGGGAATAGACTGCATACAGGCGATACCGCCCCGTTGCAAGCGCCCCCTGCACAAAAGAATCCGTAATCCAGCCCGTTCCGATCACGCCTAAGTTTAACATTGCTTTACCCCTTTCCAAATGGACAAGTTCTTGTTTCATTTTACCATCAATCAGTAAAAGCCGCCACGTCCCCGTACCGCGCAATTTTCTCTTTTCACCCCGTGCCGGGTGTGGTACACTGTTTGAAATTTACCCTGGAAGGAGCGTATCCATGCTGCAGCTCAAAAAACCTCAGCGCCTGCAGGCGGGCGATACCATTGCCGCTGTCAGCCTCTCCTGGGGCGGTGCGGGCGACCCGGAAATTTTATGGCGCTACGAAACCGGAAAGCGGCGCTTACAAGATGTGTTTGGCCTGCATGTGATCGAACTGCCGCATACGCTCAAAGGCGCAGACTACGTCTACCGGCATCCGGAAGAGCGCGCGGCGGATCTGCAGCGCGCGTTTTTAGACCCAAACATCAAGGGCATATTCTCCTGCATCGGCGGGGATGACAGCATCCGCATGCTGCCGTACCTGGATTTTGACGTCATCCGCAGTCACCCGAAAGTATTTCTTGGGTATTCAGATACGACAATCACGCACCTAGCCTGCCTCAAAGCGGGTATTACAAGCTTCTATGGCCCATCCATACTGGCGGAGTTTGCGGAAAACATCCGCATATTCCCGTATACCGTAGAGCATGTCCAAAAAACGTTGTTCGGCGCTGACCCCATTGGCGATATTCCGGCAGCCGAAGGCTGGACGGGCGAGCGGATTGAGTGGCTGATTAAAAACGCCAATACGGAAAAGAAGCTTACGAAAAACGAAGGATACCTGGTGCTTCAGGGCGAAGGCAGTGTACAGGGCCGGTTGATCGGCGGGTGCCTGGAAGTATTGGACATGGCGAAAGGTACTGCACTTTGGCCGCCGATGGAGGCGTTTTCAGGGGCGCTGCTATTCGTGGAAACATCCGAAGATATGCCGACGCCCGAGTATGTGCTCTATACGCTGCGCAGTTTCGGCGCAATGGGCGTGCTGCAAGCAATCAGCGGCCTGCTCGTTGCAAAGCCGCACCAGGGGCGCTATTTTGAAGAGTACAAAAGCGTCATCCGCAAGGTGCTTTGGGAGTTTGGGCTTAGCCGCCTGCCGGTTTTCTACAACATGAGCTTTGGCCACAACGAGCCCATGTGTGTGCTGCCCTATGGCGCGTTGGCGGAGATCGATTGTGAAAAGGGCACGTTTGCCATTTTAGAATCGGGGGTTGTATAAACAAAAGAATGCCCGCAGGAACTGCGGGCATTTTGATATCTTATCGGTAATTATGCGCGGCCGGCGCTGCCAAACAGAAGCATTTTGGCTTTGGCGGCTTCCGCCATCGCCTGCTCCGCTTTTTGCACGATGTCCTCATAGCGGGAAGACACATTGTCCGCGATCGCTTTGTTCGCGGCGAGTATGACGTCTGTATAAATATTAATTTTGGAAACGCCGCCCGCGATGACGTTCCTAAAATCCTCATCGCTCAGCCCGGAGCCGCCATGCAGCACCAAGGGCTGCGATAATCTCCCACGAAGGTCATGCAGCAGCGGCAAATTCAGCTTGGGCGTCTTTTTGTAAACGCCATGTATGGTGCCGATGGAAACGGCAAGAAAATCCGTTTTCGTGCGCTCCACAAAATCCTCCGCCGCCACAGGATCGGTATACACGTTTTCTTCTTCAGTACCCGTTTCGCCTTCTAAGCCGCTTACGTGCCCGAGCTCGCATTCAAGCTCCACATCCATGGCGTGCGCAATGCGCGCAAACTCCGCGCTCTTTGCAACGTTTTCCTCATACGGCAGGCTGGAACCGTCAAACATGACGGAACAAAGCCCGTGGCGCATGGCCTGCAGCATGACATCGTACCGGTAAGTATGGTCCATATGGATGGCAACGGGAACCTTTGCCATACGCGCGGCCTGCAGCATGAGCGGCGCAAGCCATTCAAATGTGCTGTATGTCAATAAACTCTCCGCAAGCCCGAATATCACAGGGGAATTCACTTCTTCCGCTGCCGTGATATAAGCGCGGATCATATGCAGATCCACAACGTCAAAGAAGCCGACGCCGTATTTTTTAGCCTGCGCGTCCTTGAGGATTTCACCTGTTCTGTAAAGACCCATGTTGTGCTCCTTTATGCTGAAATAAAAATCGCTTATGGCCATTATACCCCCAAAAGGATCGTGCGGGTAGCCTCTTTTCTCCACCGCATTGAGATTGGAACAAAATGCGCTTGCCCTTTTGTTCAGGCGCGTTACCGGATATAACCGTACAAATAAATTCCAAACCTTGACAGGCAAGCGCAAACACCTATACTTTTAATATAGGGCCATTGCTGATTGCATAGGGAGGAGTACAGCATGCGGCAGACAAAAGAAAACACAGCGCTTGTCAAGCGCCGTATCCTGGAAGCGGCAACGCAGGAATTTGCGCGCCGCGGATTTGCCGCCGTGAATCTTGAAGAGGTTGCCCAGGCAGCGGGCATCTCGCGCGGCCCTCTCTACTACCATTTCAAAAGCAAAGAGGCGCTTTATATTGCCTGTGTGGAAGCGTTGATTTTGGAAGAACAGGCCGTATACGCGAATATACTTGATGAAGACAAGCCTGTGCTCACGCTGTTGCGCGAGGATTTGGATTATTGCCTTTCCGAGAGGCGCTTAACGCCGTTTTACAGCAATGAGAAGGACGGCGCGCCGGAGATTGCAATGTTTTGTGAATACTTTTCCTGGCTGCACCAGCGCAAACTCCACGCGCTCTCTGCCGCGAAAGCACACGGCGAACTCCGGGAGGATTGCGATATTCCGGAATTGCTTACCTTCCTGTATGTGTATGTATGGGGAATGGCCATTGCCTCCACCAAAGGGCAGGCAAGCTTTCCTCTTTCCGAACGTTTGATGCATCACAGTACGGACTATTTTATAGATGTTATCCGGCAAAAGTACTGCCCTTAATTCAGGGCATTCCGGCTGGGTTCCCATCCGAACATGCAAAGACGCTTCTTCTGGCCTCCGAAAAAAATTCGGAGGCTTTTGATTTGTGCTTGTAATTATACAGACATGTATGTATAATCATTGTTGTTTATTTAACAACAAATTATCACAGGAGGCATTTCATGAAAAAGTATCTGGCATTTGGTATGGCGCTACTGCTGCTGTTCTCCATTGCAGCGTGCGCGCCGACAGCGGCCCCCGAACAGACGGCTGCGGCAGAAACGCCCGCAGCGGAAGCAACGCCTTCCGCCACGCCCGCGGTTGCGGACGGCACGTATGAAGGCGCTGCCACCGGGTTCCATGGCGGACTGAAGGCTGCCGTTACAGTCGCAGGCGGCGCTATTGAGAAGGTTGAGATCCTCTCCCACACCGAAAGTGCTGGCGTGGCCGACGATATCCTTGCCGCCATGCCGGAACTGATTGTAAAAGAACAGTCTTATGCCGTGGATACGCTTTCGGGCGCTACGTTCACCAGCAATGCCGTAAAGGCGGCTGTCAAGGATGCGTTGATGAAGGCGGGCGCTGTAGAAGGCCAATTTGACGCGGCACCGGTGCACGAGCAGAAGGACGAAACCATTGATGCCGACGTCGTCGTAATCGGCGCGGGCATCGCCGGACTTTCCGCTGCTATTGAAGCGAAAGAAGCGGGCGCGAACGTTATCATTCTGGAGAAGCTTGCACGCATGGGCGGTTCTTCCGTCACCGCAGGCGGTATCGTATATGCCACCAACAGCCCGCTCAACGGTTCTTACGACAACGACCCCGCCGATATGGCCGCTTATTACCAGGAACGCGCCAACGGCGTCGCGGACGAAGCGCTGCTCCAATATGCCGCCGAGCATTCCGGTGAGACCGTACAGTGGCTGATGGACCAGGGCGTGCAATTTAACGAGGATGTTGTGCCCACCGGTTTGAGCGCGGCCAAGCGCGGCCATTTTGCAACACAGGGCGGCCCTGGCGTGATTATTCCCCTTAAGGATAAGGTGAAGGAACTGGGCATCCCAGTTTACTTTGAAACACCCGCAAGCGAGCTGATTGCGGACGCTTCCGGCGCAATCGTGGGCGTCAAGGCGCAGTCCAGGGACGCAAGCTACACCATCAACACAAAGTCCGTCGTCATGGCGACGGGCGGCTTTGACGCCAGCCAGGATATGAAGGCACTCTATACGCCCAACGCCGTAAGCGCCGCGTGCATGTCCAGCGCGGGCAACACGGGCGATGGCATTGTGATGGGCGAAAAAGTCGGCGCCGCAACGCTGTTTACCGGCGGCGTGATCGGCTTCCGCGCGGTGAATCCGGCACTGCCCATGTCCCGTGACGCCAACGGACTCATCTGGATGGGCACGCTGGGCGTTACGGATGAGGGCGTCCGCTTTGCAGATGAAACATCCGACTATCCCGTGTACTTCACAAAGATGGTAGAGACCGGACGTGATGACTTCTATTACATCTTTGACAGTGCCGCTGCCGAGCTGTGTGAACTGGCGGTGGCGCAGGGCATGGGCTTCAAAGCGGCAACCATTGAAGAACTGGCAACCGCCGCGGGCATGGACCCCGCCACATTGAAGGCCACGTTTGACCGCTACCAGGAGCTTGCGGCAGCAGGCAAGGACGAAGACTTCGGCAAGGCTACCATCGCGCCGCTCGCGGCGGAAGGTCCCTACTACGCCGTACGGTTTAAGAAAGCGACCATCGGAAGCTTTGGCGGCTTGACCATCAACACAAGCTCCGAGGTGCTCTCTAAGGAAGGCGCAGCAATCCCCGGCTTTTATGCTGCGGGCGAGTGCGCAAACGGCCAGTTCTTTGACCAGGAATACCCGGCCTCCGGCACCATGCTCGGCCTGAGCACCACATACGGCCGCACTGCGGGTGCGAACGCCGCAGCATACGCAGCGAAGTAACCCATTGTAAGTTCCAATCAATCCGCAGCCAAGAGGCTGCGGATTTTTCTTTGCTTGCAACATTCACTCCCGCTGCCGTATACTACCCAAAACAAGAAATGGAGGCGCTTATGGAGTTACGCTATACGGACGGCACAAATCCGGACTTTGTCCTGCTCTGCACCCTACTGGATGCACACCTTAACACGCTTGCGGGCGGCGAAGAAAACCGCGCCGAATATGTGCCGCTCAATCAGCTGGATCACATACACGATGTGTTTGTAGTATATGACAGCGCATTGCCCGTTGGCTGCGCCAGCTTTAAGAAATATGAGGAAGGCACAGCCGAGGTCAAACGCGTATTCGTGCGTGAGGAATACCGTGGGCGCGGCCTTTCCCGCCAGCTGATGCAGGCCGTGGAAGAAAAGGCAATGCAGCAGGGGTATACGAGCCTAATCCTTGAGACGGGGAAACCGTTTGTTCCTGCCCTTGCGCTCTATACCAATATGGGTTACCGGATGATCCCCAACTACGAGCCTTACATAGGTCTTAGCGAATCGGTCTGCATGCGCAAAGAACTTTAAGGGATATAAAAAATCGGAGGCCGTCACCCGTCCTCCGATTTTTTCTTTCGATATTTCAGTGCTTAATGGCTTGTGTCCATACTCCGCCCCGCGCTTTTATCATAAGCCTGAAATCCCATTGTGATCACATGTTTCGGGCAGGCGTCCGCACAGTTCCCGCAAAGAATACATTCGGTATGTTGCATATTGCCTTTTGCCACCATAGATTGTACCGGCAGACTCATAGGGCATGCTCTGTTGCAGGCTTTACAGGAAATGCAGCCTTGCGGAGCGGGCTTCATTTGCAGTGCGGGGATATGCAAGAACCGGCCAAATAAGCCGCCCAGCACCATAAACGGCGCCATCCAGCAGACGGTGTGGCACGCGCCGCGCCTGCCCACTGTTAAAGCAAGCACGAGCACAAGCAGGATAAAGCCAAAGTAAATCACATAGCGCGTCGGTTCATTAACGGAAATCCCACCGTCCGTATAATAAATGGGGTCTATCTTTTGGATACCGCCTGCCGCAGCAAAACCCGCGATGATGGAACCGAGCCAAGGAACCCAAATAATGTACTTGACCACATCCGCCTTTTTCTTCACCGGTTTATCCACAATGCCCGCACAGGCCTCCTGAAGCGCGCCCGCCGGGCAGAGCCAACCGCAGAATAGCCGCCCCAGGAATATGAAAAAAAGAAATTGTCCAAGAAAGAGCAGGGCGCTTCCTGTCAGCACACCCTCCATGCTGCCCTGCAATATGAGGTAGGGCGAAAAATAGTTGATGGTAATAGGAAAGAGCAAAAAAGAAACAAGCAGCAGCGCGCGGCGCAGACGTTGACGTTTTTTCATATGATCTCCTTATACATCCAATGAGCCTTTGAGCAGTTGTTCCGCTTCTTCCGCCCAGGCGAGGTAGGCCTGATAGACATGCTTCCCAAACAACGCCGTCAGGTAATAATACCGATGATCAGGCCCTGCATCCAATATGGTGGCGAGTTCGTGCGTAAATTGATCCATCAGGTGATAATTCTGTTCATGCCGTGCGCGAAAGGAGGCAATGCGCTGCACGCTGTACTGCGCGGGCAAACTGGCGCTGAAAAAGAGCTTGAGCAGCAATTCATAGCGCGTATATTCCTTTTCTTCCGGGAGCCGCAGCCAGTCAGACAGTGTTTGCCGTCCCTCTTCCGTAATGGAATACACAATCCGGTTCGGCCCTTTTTCGGATGGGTACTCCTTCTTTTCAACAAGCCCTTCCGCATTGAGCTCCTTGAGCGTCGGATAGATTTGCCCAAAGCCCACATTCCAAAAATGGCTGATGGCAACATCCATCCGTTTTTTCATATCATACCCGCTCATGTCTTCATGGCTGAGCAGCCCAAGCAGTATGTACCG
>JAEXTB010000018.1 GCA_023453725.1 Bacillota bacterium
GTATGCATGATTTGATAGGATAATTTTAATTTGATTGAAAATGTCACCCAACTCCCCTGCAATTGTTTTCTGTCTTGATTCAGCGTATAATGAAGCAGTCTTTAAATAGAGAATAACCGTATTAGAAAGGGGCTGCGGATGGACTTATTTGAAAAATGTTTTCGTTATGACGAACCACAGCGGGCAATGGAAGCGGGGATCTACCCTTACTTTCACGCTCTGGAGACTGGGCAGGACACGGAGGTTGTCATGTCCGGCAGAAACATCATCATGCTTGGCTCCAATAACTACATGGGCCTTGTCAGCGACGAACGGCTCAAGAAAGCCGCGATTGCAGCTGTGGAAAAATTGGGGACAGGCTGTTCCGGCTCGCGTTTTTTGAACGGCACGCTGGTGTTACATGAAGAGCTGGAGCGCGAGTTTGCCGAGTTTTTTCAAAAGGACGCCGCATTGACATTCTCCACCGGCTTCCAGACCAACCTTGGCGCCATCTCCGGGGTGGTGGGCCGGCATGACTATATCATTAACGATTCTGAGAACCATGCCAGCATTGTGGATGCGACGCGGCTGAGCTACTGCAAAAAAGACGTCAAATATGAGCACTCCAATATGGAAGATCTTGAAAGCAAGCTCGCCCGTATCCCGGAAGAGTCTGGAAAGTTGATTATCACCGACGGCGTATTCTCCATGTCGGGTGAGATCGCGAACCTGCCTGAGATCGTGCGGCTTGCGAAAAAGTACGGCGCGCGCGTCATGGTGGACGATGCACATGGCGCGGGCATGGTGGGCGACGGCGGGCGCGGCACGGCTTCGTATTTCGGCTTGGAGGATGAGGTGGACATCATTATGACCACGTTCTCCAAGTCCTTCGGTTCTTTGGGCGGTGTAATTGCGGCCAGCGACAAGGTGATCAATTTCATCAAGCACCGTTCGCGTCCGTTCATATTCAGCGCGTCCATACCGCCCGCAAACGCGGCGGCGGCGCTTGAGGCGCTGCGCATCATTAAGCGGGAGCCGGAGCGCAAGGATCGTTTGCTTGAAGTGGCCAACTATATGCGCAAAAAGCTTATTGAGCGCAATGTGCCGATTATGGAGGGGGAGACGGCCATTATCCCTGTGTTCACGTACTCCATGGACCGGACGTTTATCGCCGCCAAGATGCTCTTTGAACAGGGCGTATACGTCAACCCCGTCATACCGCCCGCGGTTGTCGAGGGGCAGTGCCTGCTGCGCACAAGCTACACGGCGACCCACACGTTTGAGCAAATGGACCGCGCCGCAGAGATTATTGCGCGGGTACTGCAGTCGGTTTGAGCGAAAGCTGAAAAAGAATAGGAATCATACAGACGCCATGCGGGAAACCGCATGGCGTTTTCTATCGTACTTACTTGCGATCGGTTTGGGGAATGGTGTGCATATATAGAACGATCTTTTTCACTCCTAATCCTGTCATCATTCCGTATATATTAGTTGTAACACCAGTACTGAATAAGCACTTTACGATAGTTACGCATATAATATTACATACTTGGAGGAAGAGGTTAAATCACTATGTATCACAATAACAGGCCATGCTGCAATTGCGTTGATCATCAGATCCCCACAAAGAGAGATGACCGGTGTCAGGCAATCAACAACGAAGATTTTATTAGACCCCCTGCTCAGAATCGCGCCGGTTACAATCAGGGGATCAACGAGGAGACAATAAACAATCTCATCGCAAATATCCGGGCTGCCCAAGGCCGGGCTGCCGACAATAGGCCTCTTAACAATCACCCCGCCCAAAATCATCCCGTAAGCAATAGGATTGTCAACGAGCCGCCCGCTGCCGTGAAACCAGACACAAATCGTCAGCCTTCGGAAAATGACGAAGAAAAAAGTATTGTATTCAAGCACGACAAGGATGGGCTTGCAATTCACATTACGATTTACAACACCAATAACAATGCAAACGAAGGCAGTGAAGCCGGCCTGAAGCAGAAGGCCGAAAATGGCGGCCAGATTGCTGGAAAGTGCGGGAAAAATGCAAATCAGGATAGCAAGGTTTCGGGTGCGAGCTGCGAAGCAGACGAATACGCTGAACAACCGGAAGAAGAAGGCCCTTCCCCGAACTGCCGCTTCTGATCTTGATAACATGGATGAGAAAAACCCCGGCGTGCTTTCTTAAGTCGCTCTGGGGCTTTTTTAATTTGAAGCATATGGTATACTCTTATCTGCTGGAAATCCTGTACAGATACCAAAGGGGGCACGATGGAAGAGCAACGATTACAGCATCGGTTCATAGAACTCGCAGAGCGGTCCTATCACAGCGGGCGTTATACCTATACGAACTTTTTGAATCTGATGGAATTGGATATGCTTTCGCGCATACAAAACGAGCTGCGGCATGTGCCGCATATGCTTTGGGGCGGGGCCGAGGACTGTGAACGTAAGCTGATACGCTTCGGTAATGATGAACTATGCGGGTATGAAGAGGAGTTTCCCATTGCGTGCATCCGTATCCAGCCGGCAAATGCGAAATTTGCGGATGCACTAACGCATCGCGACTTCCTTGGTGCAATCATGAATATTGGGATTGAGCGGGAATTGATAGGCAATATCCGCGTTGTGGAAAAGATAGGCTATGTGTTTTGCCTGAATCGCATCGCATCCTTTATGATTGAGCAACTAACTAAGGTGCGGCATACCACCGTTAATTGCGAAATCGTGCAGGTACTGCCTGAAACTGCGGTTGTATCCACAGAAAGTATATCCTTGCAGGTGACCTCCGAACGGCTGGATGCGGTGTTGGCGCACCTGTATCAGCTTTCCCGTACAGATGCGCAGGAATTGTTGCGCGGCGGCCGTGTATTTGTCAACGACAGGATGCAGGAAAGCTGCAGCTACGCGCCCAAACCGGGGGATATCATTTCAGCGCGTGGCTATGGGCGCTTTCTATACTGCGGGGTCACCGGCACGACGAAGAAGGGAAAGCTCACGGTTTGTGTAAAAAAGTATGTATAAGTACTATGGGCTAGGAATAGCGCTACGAAAAAGATACTGTCTGGGGATATAAACGGAGGGGGAGCCCGAGCGTGCGAAATTTTTATGTCGCTGGCATGTAGCGAGCGAATCGGCGTAAAAAGCCCGCGCTTGCAAGAGGCGAAGCCAAGCGCCGCCAGTGGCGGATGAAGCGAGGCGGAAGCCCAGTGAGCAAAGAAGTGCCGCGACCCAAGGGAAGCGGAACGATTATTGCGAACTGTGAAGCCGATGAGGGCGTGACTTTTTTCGGAAAAGGAGGAGCAAGGGAGCGGGCTTTTTGTGCAACAAAAAACGGAGCAAAGCGTACTTTGCTCCGACGTGGAGGCGCCACCCGGAATTGAACCGGGGGTGAAGGTTTTGCAGACCTCTGCCTTACCGCTTGGCTATGGCGCCATATGTGTGGAGCGGGAAACGAGATTCGAACTCGCGACCCCTGCCTTGGCAAGGCAGTGCTCTACCGCTGAGCTATTCCCGCAAAAGAATGCCTGTATTTATTATGCAAAATAGCAGGCATTGGTGCCTCAGAGTGGAGTTGAACCACCGACACAGGGATTTTCAGTCCCTTGCTCTACCAGCTGAGCTACCGAGGCAAAATTGGCGACCCGGAGGGGGCTCGAACCCCTGACCTCCAGCGTGACAGG
>JAEXTB010000121.1 GCA_023453725.1 Bacillota bacterium
CCGCAGATTTCCTTGGAGAAATCGCCTATGGTATAGACTTTGACGCGTTCGGCGTACTTGCTTTCAAACAAGCCAATGGCACCCTCCGCCCTGGCTTCCTCAACGGTCATTTCTACGCAAGATACAGGAAGATCGGCTTCGATGACGGAGTTTACCAGATCCTCAACTTCCTTGATCTCCTCCGGAGTCATTTTGCGGGCGAAGGAAAAGTCAAACCGCAGACGTTCGGCGGTGATGTTGCTGCCCTTTTGCGCTACAGAATCGTCCTTCAACACTTTGCGCAATGCGGTATGCAGCAAATGCGTTGCTGTATGCAGCTTGGTGGTTTCCTCGGTATTGTCCGCGAGGCCGCCCTTAAAGCGCTGCTCAGCGCCTGCCTGGGATTTTTTCTGATGCTCCGCAAATGCAGCGTGGTAGCCTTCTACATCCACCGCAAATCCCTTTTCAGCCGCAAGCTCCTGCGTGAACTCCAGCGGGAAGCCAAACGTATCATAGAGGCGGAACGCATCCGGCCCGCTGATGCGGCCATCCGAGAGCGTTGCGGCCAAACGTTCAAACTCCACAATACCTTTTTTGAGCGTACGCGCAAAGCGCTGCTCTTCTTTTTCAAGCTCGCTTACAATTTTGCTGCTATTGTGTGCAAGCTCGGTATAGAAATCGCCATACTGCGCGATGACGGCCTTTGCAACTTCCAGCAAGCCGCCCTCGGGGATCTCCAGCTGCATGGAGAAACGAATGGCGCGGCGGATGAGGCGGCGAAGAATATAGCCCTGGTCCACGTTGCTTGGCGTAACGCCACGATGATCGCCTAAAATGAACACAGCGCAACGGATATGATCGGCCACAATTCGGAACGCGCGCGTCACTTCGGCACTGTCCCGGTACTGCTTGCCGGAAAGGCGGCTGATGGTAGTTAAAATTCCGGTAAACGCATCGGTATCGTATACGCTTTCCACGCCTTGCAGCGTAGCGATCGTACGGTCCAGACCCATGCCTGTATCTACATTTTTCTGGGCAAGGGGCTCGAACTGACCTTCCCCTACCTTGTTGAATTCCATGAACACGTCGTTCCAGATCTCGAGATACTTGCCGCAGCTGCAAGCGGGCGAGCAGGTATCCGAACAGGCGGGCTTCCCGGTATCATAGAACATCTCCGTATCCGGTCCGCAGGGGCCGGTCATGCCAGCAGGACCCCACCAGTTGTGTTTCTTGGGAAGATAGAAAATATGGGAAGGATCTACGCCCAGCTCCACCCATCTATCATGAGAGACGGTATCGCGCGGAGCGTCGTGATCCCCTTCAAAGCAGGTGAAAAAGAGTTTTTCTTTGGGGATGCCAAGCCATTTTTCGCTGGTCAGGAACTCCCAGGAGAACGCAATAGCCTCATTCTTAAAATAATCACCCAGAGACCAGTTGCCCAGCATTTCAAAAAACGTGCAATGGGAGGTGTCGCCAACCTCATCGATATCGCCTGTGCGCACGCATTTCTGTACATCCACAAGCCGGTTACCGGCGGGGTGCTTCTCCCCCATCAGGTACGGAACAAGCGGATGCATGCCGGCCGTAGTGAACAGCACGGTCGGGTCGTTTTCCGGTATGAGCGAGGCGCTGTCGATCACCGCATGCCCCTTTTCGTGGAAGAAATCCAAATATAACTGACGAAGCTCGCGGGAGGTCAGGTTCCGCATGAAGATTAATCCCCTTTCTAATAACCCGCCTTATGTCCGGCAGGCACTCTCAAAAAGCGGCAATTCAGGACAGGCCGCTACCTTGTGATTTTACCCTCTTTTTCCTTGCAGTGCAAGCGTTACATGCCCGCATGCCTGTAACCACCGGCAAAAGAAAACCCGCTTGGTCGTAGCGGGCTCTCAATGTACTTGAAACTAATGCTGAGTATAACGCTTGGTCTTAATACCAGTATTCGCTAAATTAAACGGTCTCTTTCTTCCCCCTGGAAAGCGTATTCGGTTGTTTTACTATGCGCTTTGCGATGGATTTCGCCCGCAGGAACAGATAAGCCCCTAAAAACGAGAGTAGTATGGAAAGCACGCTTACACAAAGGAACTTTACCCACGGGCTGACAAGAACCCCATCGAAATAAACCTGAAGGGGGACCACAAACGAATTATGGATGATGTATGCACCAAACGCGCTTCGGGCCAAGATGCGCTGAAACGCATTTGTCCAATTGAAGAAATCCCTGAAAACGACGATTAGCCCAATTGAGAGAAAAACAGCCATAAAAGACTCGTAGAAAGCCCAACCTCTCCAAACGATACCCATAAACGGGCTGATAAAGCGCAAGCCGCTCAAATAAACCATCAGCGCCATTACAGCACCCAACGCCGCCATAATATACCCCGTCTTTTTTGGTATTGCTTCCAGGTAACCATACTTGCCCGCAAGAATCCCAAATAAAAAGAACAGCACGTACTGTGGAACATGGGCGGGTTCCATACCGATAAACCCAAACAAATCAATCCATCTGTCAATTGGGGAAGCCAGGCGAACGAAATAAGAAACCACGCCAATCAGAACTGCCAAAATGAGAAGATAGTATATTTTGAAACGTTGGAGCGTTTTTATTTTAGAGCCTTTGATAAACTTCATTACCAAAGAGTAAATCAGGCAATAGAAGCACAGATTGATCAGATACCATCCATGTTCATAGGAGATCAAATCGCCTTTCCAGTAAGTGTTGATATAATAATCGAAAAATCCAATGCGGCTGGGCGCATGCAGCATAGACGCAAAGTAAAAATATATCGGAACGATTGCGACCAGAAGAATTACAACAGGCAGCATCAGACGTTTCAGCTTTTTCCTGACAAACGCGCCTACCTTTTGACTTTGGTAGGAATCCGGAACAAAATAGCCGGAAATCATAAAAAACAGTCCCATAAAATAGGCTGCGTTCACAGCCATAAAATTGCCGAGCCATCCGATGATGCCATTGGAATTATGATAGGCCCATTCGCCGCCGGTCGGCCCGTAAGCCTGGGAAGCGTGATGCGCGATTACAAGGCAGGTGAGCATGACCTTTAGATTATCTAAATAATATAGCCGCTTCTGATGCTCTGTGTCGTGAATTTTCAATGTATTCATGCATACTACCTTATCTGTTTGAGAGACCTCTCGTTTTTGTGCAGAACGCTTTGAACCCAAATTGGATTATAACACATCTTTGCAACACATTATGTAAAAATTGTCTTTCTTGGGAGCCACTGCGCTGATGCATGTGCGTAATCAGAAGAAGGCTGACTGCAAAGGTCTATCTGGCAGGAAAAACGCCGCCTATATGCTCAATAAGCGGCGCATGTATACTGTCGGCAAAGCCCGCTTATCTTAAAGCGGGCTTTGCCGGATCAGATGGAGACCGAAACTATGCGTGCACGATGGCGTCAAACTTGCACTTTTCCATGCATGTGCCGCACTTGATGCATTTTTGCTGGTCAATCACATAGGGCTTTTTGATTTCACCCGCAATCGCGTTCACAGGGCACACGCGGGAGCACAGGCTGCATCCGCGGCATTTGACGGGATCGATGGTATAGGTCATAAGCGCCTTGCATACGCCTGCGGGACAGCGCTTTTCTTGAATATGGGCTTCGTACTCATCCCGGAAGAAACGCAGCGTGGAAAGCACAGGATTGGGCGCCGTCTGCCCCAGGCCGCAAAGCGCTGAAGCCTTGATATTCTGCGCTAGCCGCTCGAGCTTTTCAAGATCGCCGGGCTTGCCGCGTCCTTCTGTGATTTCCGTAAGCATTTCATACATGCGGCGGGTGCCGATGCGGCACGGCGGACACTTTCCGCAGGATTCGTCCACGGTGAACTCCAGGAAGAACTTTGCGATGTCCACCATGCAGTTGTCCTCATCCATGACAATCATGCCGCCTGAGCCCATCATGGAGCCAATGGCGATGAGGTTGTCGTAATCGATGGGGATATCCAGATGTGAAACCGGAATACATCCGCCGGAAGGGCCGCCCGTCTGTGCGGCCTTGAACGCCTTGCCCTGCGGGATACCTCCGCCGATTTCATACACAATTTCCCGAAGCGTAGTGCCCATGGGCACTTCCACAAGGCCGGTATTGTTGATTTTTCCGCCGAGCGCAAAGACTTTGGTACCCTTGCTTTTTTCCGTACCCATGGCGGCAAACCATTCCGCGCCATTCAGAATAATCTGCGGGATGTTCGCATAAGTTTCCACGTTGTTGAGAAGCGTCGGTTTCCCAAACAAGCCCTTGCCCGCCGGGAACGGAGGACGCGGGCGAGGTTCGCCGCGGCCGCCCTCAATGGAAGCAAGCAGGGCGGTTTCTTCA
>JAEXTB010000134.1 GCA_023453725.1 Bacillota bacterium
CGTACTCAATTCTGCTGTCAATCCGGCGATTGCAAAAAGCATGGCCCCCGCGGGCTTTTCTTCCATCAATCCAGCGCAAATATTGCTTTGGGTGCTCGGCTGGGTATGGGTATTTGGCGTACTCTGCATGCTTGTTTACGCGCTTTGGTCCACCCTGCGCTTTTCACATCGCATCCGGTTTGCAACGCTGCTTGAACCGGGGGTATATGAAACCGACCAGATTGATACCGCGTTCGTATTCGGCCTATTCCGTCCTAAAATATATATTCCCACTGGATTAAACGCGCAGGCACGGGCCCATGTGCTGCTGCACGAACGTACGCACATCCGTCGGCGCGACTACATCTGGAAGCCGCTTTCCTTCCTTGTGCTTGCGTTCCATTGGTTCAATCCGCTCGTATATGCATTTTATCTCTGCTTTGACCGGGATACGGAGCTTTCCTGCGATGAACGCGTCTTAAAAGACGCCAAATTGGACATACGGCAGTCGTATTCCGCAACGCTGCTTGCAGTCTCCGCCACGCGCGGGATGTTTGCCGCTCCCCTTGCATTTGGGGAGAGCAACACAAAGCTTCGCATCCGCAGCATTCTCCAGTATCGTAAGCCCGTGTTCTGGGTGGCTGTTGCAGGCGGTATTCTTGCGGCTGCGGCTGCTATCGTGCTGCTGCTCAACCCGATTTCTTCTCTCTTGCCGGTAAACGCCATTACGGAAGTTCCCATTTCAGAATCTGAGCGCACGGCACTGGAAGGATGGCCCCAATCCCAGACGCCCTATCGTTACGCCTACCGGGTGGATACTTCCATCAAAAGCATGCGGGTGTATGTGGAAGGCTGGCGCAAAGGTGTTTATCAGGGTACATGGGGAGATTCCATATTTCCGGTGACAAAACGGGCGGGTACTTTAACGCTTTCGGAGTCCGTAGTGTTTGAGAATCAGCGGATGAGCAGGTTGGATTGGACTATACTTGATGCCAATGGCGCGGGCTTAGGCTATTCCGCAGAACTGCCCGACGACTTTCAGGCAGCTGCCAACGCGTCCTCCTTCCTGTATTACGGTGCAGAGCAAGGCATGTGGACCATTACGGCAAATGAACCGGTCATACTAGGAGCAGTGGGGTTTTCATCGGGCAATTCTATTTCCTCTTACGATTGTCAGTATCTCATGGAAAACGCCGAGGGTATTGCAAAGTACGACTATGTCTACCTGTTTCGCTGCGTATTCTCCACCAAGAGCATCAAAGAACTGGAAGCGGAGCGCAACAGCCTCCCTCCATCGCCCGGCGCATTGGCAGCGTCGCCCGCCCCTGCCCAGCCCGTGGATGTCACGTCCGCACTTCCTTCACATTTACCGGATGTTTCATTGGAGCCGTCTATTGTGTTGATAGAGGACGGTAAGGTGGTTCGCACAGTTTTCATTTCAGGCAACGATGCGCTTGAAAGCCTGGCGGAAACCGTCATCTGGAACCATATGATACTCTCAGCAGCCTGGCCTGCCGTGGATGTGGATGCCTTTCAAGACCGCATAGAACTGAATGCGCGTATTGCGGATGAAGGAGAGATTACGACGTTTTACATCTTTGTGAAGGATGGCAGACCGTGCCTGCAGCCGAGCAGAACCGGCATGTGGACGTATATGCTCGAAGATCTCTATAATCAAGTCTACGCGGCCGCCTCCGGCGAGCCTATTACGGAGCCCGCAACATGACCTGTTACCAAACTAAAAAGTCTCCGTCCAATATGCTGGGCGGAGACTTTTTGCATTAAGTTTAGGGGGGGTCTATTCTTCCGTCTGCGGAACATACGTATGGTCCACTGTAATTACCGCATGATAAGCAGCATCCAGATTTTTAATTTCTTCGTCAATGTGTCCGATAATCTTTTCATCACTCCAGGCTGCGCCAAACGGCACAACAATGTCAAATATGAGGTTGGAGTGGCTGATTCCCCACACCACGCGAAAATCGTGCATACTGACGCCCATAGGGATGTTTG
Organism: Bacillota bacterium; assembly: GCA_023453725.1. Lineage (GTDB taxonomy): Bacteria > Bacillota > Clostridia > Christensenellales > CAG-138 > JAEYLA01. Next base: position 1,993 of record JAEXTB010000134.1, read on the forward strand.
CTATAATCTCTTCTACCTTTGCTTTAAGTTCATTCGTCCTCACATCGTTTGTCACAACAGGATCAAGATGAATAACCAGCTGAATTCCATATTCCTTTAGGAAGTCCCGCTCTATGTTATCTATGATATCGTGGCTGAGCATAATATCCTGCTCCGCGGGCACCTCGCAATGCACGGAAGCAAAGCATTTGTTTGCGCCGTAACTGTGCACGCTCAGGTCATGCAGCCCGATAATCTGCTCGTAACTGAGTATTTTTTTATAGATGCTGTCCACGAGTTCCCTGGTCGGCGCGGTGCCTAAAAGAATACTGCCCGTATCCTTTACCATTTTGATACCGCTGATGAGTATCAGCACCGCGACAACAGCGCCCATGTATCCGTCAAGATCAAACCCAGTCAGACGAGTGATAACAACAGCAAGCAGCACAGCGCCAGAGGAAAGAATGTCGTTGCGGCTGTCTACCGACGTGGCAAGCAATGTCATGGAGTTCATCAGGTGGCCTATTTTTCGGTAAAACAGACACTGCCACACCTTAATGAGTATGGACAGACCCAAAACGACCAATGTTATGGCCTGAAACTGCATGGGAGCAGGGTTGAGAATTTTCTGGATTGAGCTTTGCATCAGCTGCAGCCCGAAAAACAGAATCAAGACGGAAACGATAAGGCCGGAGATATACTCCATGCGCGCGTGGCCATACGGATGATCCGCATCCGCAGGTTTGCCTGAAAGCTTAAATCCAAACAGCGTAATCAGGGAGGAAGCCGAGTCTGAGAGGCTGTTTACAGCATCTGCAATGATAGAAACGCTTGAGGAAGCTACCCCAATGAGTATCTTCATCACAAAAAGCAGCAGGTTGGACAGCACGCCAACAATGCTTGCAAAATTGCCGTAGCGTTCCCGCTTCTGTGCAGCGGTTTCCTCCTGTTTGCTTTTGAGGAACAGTTTCATCAACAGGCTTGTCAACCCAACCCCACCCTTCTCTGTTGCCTGATATGCGCCCCCCGCATTCATACGCGCAAGGGCATTGTGTCATCCACGCATCAATAAAGCCCGGTTTCGCCCCGCGCCCGTTTGAGCATTAGTATCTATTATAAGCCCAACTTGAAAACAAAAACAGCACAAAGTATGCTGTTTTACAAAACCTCTTCTGTTAAAAAGCCAGGTATCCAATACGGATACCTGGCTTAGCGCTTACACTTATGTCAGCGATGCATCATAAATCGCCAGAATGGACTTCGACAGCGTTTGGTCGAACTCCTCCTCGGTCTGCTGCGCAGTCAGCCCTTCGGATAAAGCGCGCGAGAAGCTTGCGATCAGCCCGTGGTTCCGCGCAAGCTTTTCGTTGGCCTCGCGCTGCGTATAGCCGCCGGATAAGGCCACAATGCGCAGGATACGGGAATCCTTCAATAAGTCGTTGTAAAAATCATCCACCGTGGGGATGGAGAGCTTTAGCATGATTTTGACACCGTCTTCGAGTGAATTAAGCAGCCTGAATATTTCCGATTTTAATATGCGTTCCGATTTTTCCTTATCCTTACTGTAGATGTCTACTTCCGGCTCAATGATGGGGACAAGCCCAAATTCCGCAATCTGCCTGCCTAACGCAAATTGCTGCTCTACAATGTCTCTAATCCCTTTCGGATTGGCTTCCTTAATGACAGAGCGCATTTTGGTACCAAATATATGTTTTTCTACTGCCCGATTTAAAAGATCTTCAAGATCCGGCATTGGTGCCATCATCTGTACGCCATCCTGAAGCGGCGCGAGCCCTTTGTCTATTTTCAAAAAAGGTACAATCCCCTTCTGCCATAGAAAATCAGCCGTAAACAGACCGTCTACTTTGCGGTCCATTGTGTTTTCAAACAGAATTGCGCCAAGTATGTGCGTAGCGGAAAACGCCGGGCTTTTGATAATGCGCGTGCGCATCTCATGCATCAAGGCGAACATTTCCGCATCACCCGCATATTGATCCTTGGAAACACCATACTGCATCAATGCCTTCGGTGTGCTTCCGCCGCTTTGATCCAGCGCTGCGATAAAGCCGACTCCACTACGGATGCGTTCTAGTTGCTCCTGTTTCATACGATTACCTCCTACATGCATTCGGTAAACCTTCACCATATTTATAATGCGCTTTGTGGGAGTGAAAGCCTCCTTTTAAGTAATAGCGCCATTGTATTTGGTTTGATATCGGCATCCAGATATTCGCAGATGTGCATGCGGGCTGCCTGAGTGCAACGGCGCAACTGAACAACGCGAAACATACTGAAACCGGGGGCAGAATATCTGCCCCCGGTTTCGCTATATATCAACAGGCTGGCGTTCCCACGCCAACTTGTTCGCGCCGTCAAACTATTCCATTGTAAAAACGCCCGCCAGCACAACCTCCTGCTCCTCCCTCGTGACCTTAAAAGAAACGCGGTAGGTGCCCTTCTCTGAGGCAGGATAAATGGAAAGCGGAACAACATGCTCTAGTGTGCCTGTCGGCAACGGATCAGGTGTGCCGCAAAACCCGACATCAGCGCGGATGCTTTCCCATTTTTTATCGACAGTGCTCAGGCGTTCCAAGTTGGGTATGAGCAGAATAGAGGCTGTGTCCTTTTGATTGTTGATAAACGAGATGTGCAGAGCCCCCCCATCCTGCGTCGTTTCCCGCCTTACCTGCATTGCATAGGGGCTTGTGGCAACGTCAAACGATCCTTCGTAGGTGTAGTACACACCATCCACCTGCAAATAGGCAGTATCATACCCAATCGTGATGCTGCTGCCGTCAAGCAGATGCAAAACAACGCTGTTCTGTGCCGCCGGAGCCTGAATAAAGCGGACATCCTCCGGTATTTTCCCGGTTACACGGATGCTTTGAAGCACCGTTAGCGCCGCATGGATTTCTTCTTGGGACGCCCACACCCGTGCAGAAGCATCCGGCTTCGTATGGTCAAGACAATCAATATACGCAATTTCATACTCAGAAATGCCTTTTAATTTCGCAATTCCCTCAACTGATTTTTGCGTGGGTGTTGGAACAGGGGTGTACTTCGCTTGCGTGTAAGCCAGGGTTTCCACATCTGGCGTATTGGGTATTGCGGTATTTGCGCAGCCTGTGAATAACAGCGCGCTTAACATAAGCAAAATCGCCTTTTTCATATCGTTCCCTCCAAGACGGGTAATTCTGGTTATAAAACGCAGCAGACTGTGCCAAGGTTTCATACTTAAAAAACACGCGATTAAAACAAAACGCCCATGCGGAATAATAATCCGAATGGGCTAGTGTCTGAGAAACGATCTTGCTATTTCAACAGGGTTTCCGCCTGCGGATACTGCGCAAGGAATACGCCGTTCGCCTGTTCAATCCGCTGCACATGAGCGCAATACGCAGGGCTAATGACTTTAAGATGATGAAGAAACTGATCCTGATACCCGGTATCATTCTGGTATGCAAGCAGCAGTTCCTTCAGGCGGTATGCTGGAGAATTCTTGTATTCCTCCGACCCACGCCACTCCAGATACGCCTCGAGAACTTCCCGGTTTTCTTCAAGATACGCCTGCGTATCTTGAAGCGCCTCCATTGTTCCGGTATCTAAAGTTTCGAGCGTTACTTTATCGGTTGCGGGGATGCTCTGTTCCAACAGGGTAGCGAGCTCATCCGGCAATGCCGGGGCGTCGTCCAAATAAGCAAGCACCTTCCGGTAAGCTTCATCTTTCTCCGGTGTATCGAGCGGCTCATTGAGAAACCGTCCAAAATGCAGGCTCAAATAAACGCCATAAGCCCCCGGGAACGCCTGCAGCAGCTTCTCCCGTACCCTAAGGGATGGATTGAGATGCGCTTTTATATATGCCTGTGCACGGTCTGGTTCATACTGTTCCATCAGCAATTCCATAGCCCTTAATTGTACAGTTTGCCTTTCCCGCTCCAGCTCCATCCGTTCCCGGCACCGCAGCAGCGCCGAAGCCCTATTGGAGTTCTTTAAAATTTCGCGGATATCGGCAACACCCAGGCCGAGGCTCCGTAAGACCGCAATTTCCTTTAAAGCGGAAACATCCGCATCCAGATAATTGCGGTAGCCGTTATCCTCTAGGGCGGGCGCAATCAGCCCCTGCCTTTCGTAATACTCCACCGCTTTTTTCGTAAGCCCGCATTTGCGGCATACTTCTTTGATCTGCATATTTGACCACCTCAATGTGAGCATAAGCCATTCCCCAAGGGATCAGTCAAGCACTTTTTTAATACTCACGGCTGACTCCTCAGCGAACCCGCTATCTCATGTCGTTTGAAATAGCCCATTGTCCCCTTGACAGCAGGTATGCCCTGTTTTACGATGGCAATGGAACTTATTTCCTGCCTGAAGCGCCCCGCCAAGACGTATCCTTGTTACACTACCGAACTTGACTGACGCGGATATTTTGCAAAGGAGGTTCGCTTTGTAATGGAAGAGCTGCAGACGCCGCTTGTACAAGCCCAATCATGGCAAGACGCTTACCAGCAAGCCAGGCTGCGGGCATCTCAAAAGCAAATAAGCATCATATTGCTTATAGGCGGCGCGCTCAACCTGCTCCTGCTTGTGCCGGATGTTGCGCTTACCGGCAACGGGTCTAGCCTCCCCATACTGATCGTCCGCGGAGTTTTTTCCTTGTTCATATTCGCACTGGTCAAGCTCATCAAGCATGTGCGCACATTCCGCATGTTTTCCGCTGTGGTATCGGCATGCGAACTCGGAACCATTGCCATATTTCTGTTTGTGTTAAGCCGCTATCCCAACCCGGATCTTATGATTCAGACGCTGGGTATGATTATCATTGTCCTTCTTGTGTTTCTGGCTCCCAATCTGTGGGGCAATATGCTTGCCATCGCGCTGATCGGATCGGTCGCTTTCTTCTGCCTTGCGCTGATATACATGAATAACGCAAGCCCGATGAACTTCGCGGCTTCGGCCGTATATGTAGCGCTTACGGTGCTCCTTTGCGCAATATCCGCATGGAACACGGAACGGTACCGGGCCCGTGAATTCGCCGCAAAAACAGAACTGGAACGGTTGAGTACGACCGACTATCTGACCGGGACATGCAACCGTCTCAAACTGGAAGAAGAAGCCGACCGGTGGATTGCATACTGCCAACGGCAACAGCTGCCGCTTTCGCTTGTGTTTATGGACATCGACAACCTCAAACTGATCAACGACAACTGCGGGCATCCGGCAGGCGACGCCGTACTGCTTGAGGTATCCAAGCTGGTCCGCGCCCAAGTACGCGGGTCCGATATTCTCTGCCGATGGGGCGGCGATGAGTTTGTCCTGCTGCTGCCCAATATGGATGGAGAGGATGCCGCTGCGCTCACCGAGCGAATCAGAAGCATGATTGAAAACAAGGTCTTTTTGGGCCACTTGCGTGTCACATGCAGTTTTGGCGTGTTACAAATGAAGCCTTCCTCCACACTAAAGCGCCTTGTGTACGAAGCGGACGCCCTGATGTACAAAGGCAAAAGCGAAGGGCGGAACAATGTGCAGCGCGGATAGCGCATGGGGGAAGCGCTTATTGGCAGTGCCTGCCCATGTACTCCTGCAACTGTTCGTGCCACGCTACGGTATCATATAGCTGCGGGTCGGTTGCATCACCAAAAAGAAGGTCCACCAGATACCTTGGCCGTTTGCCGCCAATATGCATGGACTTGATACAGGAGATGCAGTATACGCACACATCCTCAGAGGGCATGGCGCTTGCCCGCTTTTTCATTTGCGCGTGCACCGCATCTACCCCAAGGCTTGGGTAAAAGCTATCCCCGCAGCAGACGGATCGCGTACCCGTGGCTTCTGCCTCTATCACTTCAATGTTCATCTTGGATAAAAGGCTTCGTACCGCCTGATGCACCTGCGGCCTTTCACGCACCGGGCAGGGATCGTGTACGGAAACTTTCAGCCCTTGATAATTTGGGTAGACGAATGTATCTAGTCCAACGAGCACTTCCCACAGGGAAATGGTGGAAACGCCCTCATACAAGCTTCGAAAGCGCCTGTCACAGCCTGCACATACGTTGATGATATGCGCGCCGTGCTCCACCTTCGGATTGTAGTGGCAGCAGATTTTGTGCAACTTGGTTTCCCCGTAATGCGCATTGAGAACTGTTAATATCCGCGCTTCCAGTTCGGGCTTATATATGCTCAGCCCGCAGCCCGGGTTAAAGTATAAATTCGTCTCCATCCCCTGCTCCTGTCTTTTTGTATTGGTCTATTGTAGCAGATTAATGGGATTGGCGCTTCCTGTTTTCTTGGATGAATGTTGGCCAGAACCATATTGTAACGGGCTGCGCGGAATGCTATAATGAGCACAATTCAAAACAAATAGCGGGCTGTCACTGGTAATGCAGGCAAAACCAAGTTTAATGGGGCATGGCGACATGAACCCATAGGAATTTGGTTTTTATTTTTTCAATGAGTTATCCTAAATATGAAATATAAGCGGGAGGCAGCAATGAAAAAGCTCAAGGTAGCCGTCGTCGGTGCAGGCCTTTATGGCGTCAACCATATCCGTGCCTATCAGTGGAACAACGATGCGGAGCTTGTCGCGGTTTGCGATTTAAGCGAAGCGCGGCGCACGAAAATCGCCGCGGAGTACAATGTTCGGACATACGCGGATGTTGCGGATATGCTCAACAAAGAAGAGCTTGACGCCGTCTCCATTGCGACGCCGGATTGCTACCACGCGGCCCCCGCATTGGCC
>JAEXTB010000152.1 GCA_023453725.1 Bacillota bacterium
GTCATCACCGGGCACGCGCCCATCGATTGGATAAGCGCCCATGCTGATTATGTAACCGAAATGAAAAAACGAAAACACCCCTATGATGTTGGCATCCATGCCCGCAAGGGAATAGAATTTTAAAATCATTCAAGCCAAGGCGGCTTAATAAAGGCCGTCTTTCTTCATGCCTTTTGTTGTGATATTGTGTATAGGGATCATTTCATTCTATCAATCTTCAGGCAGGACGCAGCTATGGAACAGAAAAAACCAACGCGCGCTGTATCGCTCAAATGGCGGCTCGTCACCATCGTGCTGCTTTGCTGGGTGCTGCCGGTGCTGCTCATACTGGCGGTGGTAGGCGCCTATTCCTATTCCCAGGTAGAACGGCAGATTGCAGATACCATAACGGTCAGCGCGCAGAATGCCGCCAACATGGTGAAGGCCGGCATGGAGAGTGCGCTCTCCGACTCACGCGCCGCCTCCTATGATCCCACCATACGCAGCGCGTACGCCGCCTACCAGAACGATCAGGATAAGGTGGCGCTTTACGATACGCTCATCGATTACCTGACCCGTCAATACCGTTACAACGAGATGTTCACCACTACCATGCTGTTTTTCTACAACGAACCGGACAACATCTACTATATCAATAACACCGCAAACGCCGGGGCATACGGGTTTGTGCGCAACTACGTCTCTACAGTGCATCCTGCTGTCATAAATCTTTCCAACGAGATCGGCACAAATATTCGCTTCATCGCGCACGACGAAACGCTGTATATGGTAAGAAACCTGGTTGACAGTTCCTTTGAACCGTATGCTACGCTTGTGATGCAAATCGACAAAGCCGTCCTGTTCCGGGAGTTGACCGGAATTGTCTGGCTCACAGACGCCACCGTAACACTCGATGGCGCCTCTGTGACGGTATTTGGCTCCGGTACAGACGCGCCGCAAGGCGGCAGGCGCATCAACGCCATGCAATATGAAGAAAACGGCGGGCTGGTAACGCTTGGCCTTACGCAAAAACTGGAGCAGCATGAGGTCTCTTATTCTCTGCGGGTAGACAGCTCCGATCTTTTGGATCAATTGTCCACCATGCAGAAGCTGCTCCTGCCCATCACCATATTCGTAGTACCTCTTCTACTGATTGCCATATTCGCATTCAACCGCCTGGTATCCCGCCCGGTGGAACGCCTGGTAGAGGTTGCAGCCATCATCGAAAAAGGAGAGTTGGGCTATCAGGCAAAGGATCTTCCCTCAAGCCTGGAATTCCGTTATCTCTACGAACGGTTCAACAGCATGTCCATGAGCATGAAAGAACAGTTTGAGCGCAGCTATTACGAACAGCTTGCGCTGCAGGATTCCCGCATGAAAGCGCTGCAATCCCAGATCAATCCGCATTTCTTAAACAACACGCTTGAGATCATCAACTGGGAAGCCAGAATGGCGGGCAACCTCAATGTGTCTAAAATGATCGAGTCGCTCTCTACGCTGCTTTCCGCGGCCACCGCACGCGGCGGAAATCCCATGACGCATCTGAGCGAGGAACTTGCGTTTGTGGACGCGTACCTCTACATCATATCCGTGCGTATGGGCAAACGCCTAAATGTCGTCAAGGAAATTGACGAAGCGCTCTTACCGTTGCTTGTTCCGCGCCTGATCATGCAGCCGGTGGTGGAAAACGCCGTAGAACACGGTATTACCCCCCGCCAGCGCGGCACACTGACATTGCGCGTCTATGCAAAAGAAGAGACTCTGTGCCTGGAAGTGGAAAACGATGCCCCGTTAAGCGCCGCGGACAGGGATGCCGTTACCCAGCTGTTATCGGATGAGAACACGGGGGAAGACGCCGCAAAGCCCGGGCAGGTTGGCATACGCAACGTCAATCAGCGCTTAAAACTGCTGTACGGCAACGGCGCGGGCCTCAGCCTTACACAGACGCAAGCGGCCACCACGCTTGCACGTATCACACTGCCGCTATAAATACTTGCCATGAAATGGCGCAACGAGCGTCAAAAAACAGCAATGGCAGCAATTCTGATGTTGTCTTGATCAAGTTAAAATATACTTGTCTTGACATAAGACACGCATCTTTTATTCATATCCAAATATCGAAAATGGAGGACAAGGTAAATGAAGAAACTGTTTGCTCTGTTGCTCGCAGCGCTCATGCTTGTGTTGTCCTTTGGCTGCACCGCTGCCCCGGCGCCCGCAGCAGCCGAAACAACCGCTCCTGAGGCTACCCAGGCTCCCGCACCCGAACCGACCGAAGCACCCAAGACACCCGTAGACCTCGTGGTTGTAACTTCCTACAGCGAGGAAGATGGCAACCGCCCGAATTATGAAGCAGGCATCGCCGCTTATGAAGCCGCCAGCGGCAACAAAGTGCTCGATGCTTCCGCCACCTCCAACGAAGCCTGGAGAGCCAAGGTCATGGCAGACTTTGAAACCGGCGCCGAACCCGACGTTCTCTTCTACTACTCCGGCATGGACGCCAACAAAATCGTGGAAGCCGGCAAGGTTGTCACACTCGACGAAATCCGTGCAGAATACCCGGAATATGCCGCCAACATGAAGGAATCCATGCTGCAGGCTTCTCCCGTGGACGGCAAGAAGTACACCGTGCCCGTCAACGGCTACTGGGAAGGTCTCTTTGTCAATAAAGCCGTGCTTGCGGACTGCGGCGTTGCCGTCCCCGGCGCAGATTACACCTGGGAACAGTTCCTGAAGGATTGCGAAGCCATCAAGGCCAAAGGGTACACACCCATCGCCGTCTCCCTGCAGGAAGTGCCGCACTACTGGTTTGAGTTCTCCATATTCAACCATGGTAATGTTTCTAACCACATTGCCCAGCCCGCCAGTGCAACCGACGAAGTAGGACAGAAGTGGGTAGCAGGTCTTGAAGACATTGCCACACTCTATAAGGCCGGTTACCTGCCCAAGAACACGTTGACCGCCACCGACGCTGAAACCGTACAGATGATGGCGGACAATCAGGCAGCGTTCCTCATCGACGGCAGCTGGAAGATTGGCTGGTTCCAGGAGAACGCGAAGGTGGAAGACTTCACCGTGACCTATGTACCCGGCACAGGCGAGCGTAAGGCGACAGATATCGTCGGCGGCCTCTCCATGGGTTACTACATCACCCGCAAGGCCTGGGAAGATCCGGCAAAGCGTCAGGCTGCAGTTGACTTCGTAATGACCATGACTACGGATGAAGTGGTCAGCACGTTTGGCGCTACCGCCATCACCGCGCTCAAGAACGGCACCGTCCCGCCCGCAGATGCCGACAACCTCATTAAGGACGCGCTTGCCATGACCAAGGGTGCCACCGGCATCACTGCGGCAACACAGGACCTGATGAAGGCCGAAGGCCGCGCGGATCTGTTTGCCAACATCAAGAACATTGTGGAAGGCAAGATAACCGCTGCGGACGCGCTCACCAGCGCGCTTTCCAAGTAACCGTTGCACCCCATAGAGATCTGTAGACAAACGGGGCTGTCCGGGGCACTCCCGGGCAGCCTTTCTCTTAGCAGCCGGAGAGGATGACCAGCATGAACACTACCTCCACCGTATTCAAAAAAAAGACGCCTCTGCTCTTTTTCCTGATACCCGCGTTTGCGTTTCTTGGGTTATATCTGTTCTATCCGTTTATCATGAACATCGCAAACAGCTTCTCCCAAATTTCCGGCCTGGGCACTGCAGCCGAAGGGCTCAATGACCCATGGTATCTCAACTATGCAAAACTGTTTTCCGATCCGCTGATGGGCACTGCCCTTAAAAACAGCCTGCTTTTGATGGTATGCACCATTGTGTTTCAGGTGGGTATAGCGCTTGCACTTGCGCTTCTCGTTGACAACATCAGGCGTGGGCATGAATTTTTCCGCACGGTCTATTTCTTTCCCATTGTCATCAGTGCAACTGCGCTGGGCCTGCTGTTTAACCTGATTTTCCTATACAACGGCGGTATGCTTAACCAGCTTTTTGAAAAGGTATTCGGTATTACCGAGTTTATCGACTGGAAAGATGAAAGCCATTACCTCCTTACCATGTTCTCGCCCGTAATGTGGCAGTACGTTGGGTTTTATTTTGTCATACTCATCACCGGTCTTAATAACATTTCCCCCGAAATTTACGAGGCGGCGCAGCTGGACGGGGCAAGCGGATGGAAGCGGGTACGCTATGTGACCCTGCCGCTACTGCACAATGTGCTTTGCACCTGCCTTGTGCTTGCCATTACCGGCGCGCTCAAAGCGTTCGACCTCCCCTGGGTGATGATGGGCTCCGGCATTCCTATGGATAAATCGTGGCTGACAGGCACGTATATGTATAACCAGACATTCCTGCGCTCGGACGTGGACTATGGCTCCACCATCGCAATCGTAATCGTCGTGTTGGGCGTTACAATCTCCAAACTTGCCAACAAAGTATTCAAGGAAAAGGATTATTGAACATGGAACAGTTGACAACGACAAGGCCCAAAGGAAAAAAGCGCCGCTTTCCATGGTCCAAGGCGCTCACCTACGTTCCGTTGAGCGTTTGGGCGTTTACCACGATATATCCTTTTTTCTGGGTTATTATCAATTCCTTCCGCATCAAAGGCGAGATCCGGTCGGACAGTTTTTCCATTCCCTGGCCGTGGCTCTCCTCCTTTACGCTCGACAATTACATGACCACGTTTGAGCGCGCGGATATGTTGACTGCCTATCGCAACAGCCTTGTCGTCTCCATTGCCGTAACGGTTGCAGTGGTGCTGCTGGCGGGGCTTGCGGCATACGGCATGGTACGCTATGAATTTAAGGGAAAAAAGGCCCTCCACTCCCTCATTATCGCAAGCATGATGTTCCCCGTGTTCTCCACCATCATCCCGGTATTTCGCATGGAGGTAAACTGGGGAATTGCGGGGACCACCAACCCGGCGCTCTCCCTGCTTGCGACTGCTCTGCCGCAGATTGCGGGGAACCTCTCGTTTGCAATTGTGGTGCTGATGGGCTTTATCCGATCGCTTCCGGTGGATATGGAAGAGGCGGCATATTTGGACGGCTGCAACGTATTTCAGATTTATTTTAAAATCATTATGCCGGTGGCGCGCCCATCCTTTGCGACAGTTGCCATATTCTCCTTTCTGTGGTCGTACAATGACCTGTTTACGCAGATGTTCTTTTTGCGCCTGCCCAAGGAGAAGACCATTACGCTGTTATTGAATGAAATCAGTTCCCAGGCGGGCGTCAACTACGGATTTATGGCGGCGGCTGTGGTCGTTGTCGTCATACCGGTGGTGCTTGTGTATATCCTGCTGCAGAAGAATATCATCAAGGGACTGACGGCAGGCGCCATCAAGGGATAAGAAACTTTGAATTCTATACGATGCTTCTTTCTTGTATGCAGGAAAGAAGCTTCTTTTATGATAGAATATATCGAGAGGGGGTGAACGGCATGTGGAAAGTGGCGCTGATTGACGATGAAGAAATCATCGTGGAAGGGCTCAGGCGAATTGTCCCTTGGGAGCGCTATCACTGCGAGGTCGTCGCAGCGGCGTATAACGCAGCAGAGGGCGAGCGGGCCATCCGCACGCATTCCCCGCACATTATCGTGACCGATATCAAAATGCCGGATACGGACGGCTTAACAATGCTTGCTGGGCTTCGGAGCGAATTTCCCGACATGCAGGTCATCGTGCTTTCCGGCCACAGCGATTTCGCTTACGCGCAGCAGGCCATACGGCTTGGCGTCCGCCGGTTTCTACTAAAGCCATCAAAAATGGAGGAGATTGAGGAAGCCGTTCTTTGTGCGACCGCATATTTAGCGGGCAAGGGCGATGACCCCGAAGAGGAGGCCGCGGAAGAACAGGTATCCGGTGCAGGCAGCTATGTGGTCCGGCAGGCGATTGCCTACATGGAAGAGCATTTTTGCGAACGCCTGACGCTCCAGACTGTGGCGGAACATTGTTATGTCTCCCAATGGCACCTTTCAAAGTTGTTAAATAGGCATGCCGAGCAATCGTTTTATGATCTGTTAAACGCCATCCGAATTGCCCGCGCGCAGGAGTTTTTAAAAGACCCCAGCCTGAAGATCAACGAGATTTGCGAATTGACCGGCTATGCCGATACCGCGCACTTTGCACGGGTATTTAAGCGCATTGCCGGTATGAGCGCAAATGAATACCGCAACACTGTCTGCCGTCTTCATCGAACCCGGCCTGTCACATAATTGCATACAAAAAACCGACAAGCAGAAGCAAATAATCGCAGCCTGAGCACTTTTTCAACGTGCGGGCTGCGATTTATACTTTATGATAGATGTCACAGCTATCACTGCGCCTTTTTCAACAAATTATGCCGGAGGAATGCATGCAATACGGCCATTTTGATACCAGCGCGAAAGAGTATGTCATTGACCGCGTGGACCTTCCCGTATCTTGGACAAACTACATTGGTACAAAGGATATGTGCGGTGTGTTCAACCATACGGCGGGCGGATATCTCTTCTACAAATCTCCCGAATATCACCGCATTACCCGTTTTCGGCCCAATGGAGTGCCCATGGACGGCCCCGGACACTATGTCTATTTGCGGGACGATGAAACCGGAGAATACTGGAGCATTTCCTGGCAGCCAACAGGAAAGCCGCTTGATACGGCGCAGTATTCCTGCCGCCACGGGCTTTCCTATACGATTTACACATGCGAATACAACGGCATCCACGCTTCGCAAAAGCTTTCCGTCGCAATGGATGATCCCGTTGAACTCTGGGATGTTACAATTACCAATGTCAGCGGCAGGCCGCGCCGCATCAGCGTATTCTCCTACTGCGAATTTTCATTCCACCACATTTCAATGGACAACCAGAATTTTCAGATGAGCCTGTACGCCGCGGGTTCCCGCTATGAGGACGGTATTATTGAGCATGACCTCTACTATGAGGAAAACGGATACCAGTTCTTTGCCGCAAGCTTCGTACCGGACAGCTTTGACTGCCTGCGGGACAGTTTTATCGGCCCCTACCGCACCGAACGCAATCCGCTTGCAGTAGAACGGGGCAACTGCTCAAACAGCTTTGAAAAGGGTGGCAACCACTGCGGTGTCCTGCACAAACAATTCCTTCTTGGACAGGAAGAAGCAACGCGTATGTTCTTCCTGCTAGGAGAAGGCAAGGTGGAAGCGGGGGTTCGCATGCGTGAGAAGTACGCAAACGCGAAAGCCGCGGATGAACAAGCAAAGAAACTTGCTTCATTTTGGGAGGCAAAGCTTTCCCGTCTGCAAATTGACACCCCCAACCCGGGCATGAACGAACTGCTCAACATCTGGACGCTGTACCAGAGCGAAATTAACGTGCTGTTCTCCCGCTTTTCGTCGTTTATCGAGGTGGGCGGGCGCACAGGTCTAGGCTATCGCGATACTGCGCAGGACGCCATGACAATCCCCCACGCGGAGCCGGATGCCTGCAGGATGCGCATATTGCAGCTCATGCGGGCATTGACCTCCCATGGCTACGGCCTTCACCTGTTTGAGCCGAAGTGGTTTGAACCCGATGATGAAAAGCCCTTCAAATCCCCCACCGTCGTTCCCACGCCGGAAAAATCGAGCTATGTGCACGGGCTTAAGGACGCCTGTTCCGACGATGCGCTGTGGCTCGTTGGCACAGTGGTGAATTACGTAAAGGAAACCGGGGACAGCGATATTCTTTCCCTCGTCCTTCCTTACGCGGACGAAGGGGAGGATACCGTTTACAGCCACCTCAAACGCATCCTTCTGTTTACCGCGCGGGAAATGGGCCCCAACGGCATTGCAAAAGGCCTCAGGGCGGATTGGAACGATTGCCTGAATTTGGGCGGCGGAGAAAGCGCAATGGTGAGCTTTTTACACCATTGGGCGCTCGTACAGTTTGTAGAGCTTGCGGAATATTTGGAACGTAAAGAAGACGCAGGCTATTTTTCTGCCATGGCAAAGGACGTCAAGCGCCGGTGTGAAGAAGTGCTGTGGGACGGCGTGTGGTATATCCGCGGCATCACGGCGGATGGACGCAAAATCGGCACCTCAAAGGATACGGAGGGTAAAGTACATCTAGAAAGCAACGCATGGGCAGTACTTTCCGGCGTCGCCTCCCCCGAGCGCGGCCGCGCTTGCATGGACGCGGTAAGGAACTACCTGTTTACGGAATACGGCCTGATGCTCAACGCCCCGCCTTATACCATACCGGATGAAGGCATCGGCTTTGTTACCCGCGTATACCCCGGCATCAAAGAAAACGGTGCAATATTCTCCCACCCCAACCCGTGGGCTTGGGCAGCGGAATGCCTGTTAGGCCGCGGAGAAGCCGCCATAACCTATTATGACGCGCTCTCCCCCTACAACCAGAACGACAAGATTGAAATTCGTCAGGCCGAGCCCTACACGTACTGCCAGTTCGTCATGGGACGCGCGCATACCGCGTTTGGCCGGGCGCGGCACCCTTTCATGACAGGCAGCGCAGGCTGGGCTTACTTTAGCGCCACGCAATACATGCTGGGCATCAGGCCCGGATTCGATGGGCTTACGGTAGACCCCTGCATCCCAACAGAATGGAAGGGATTCTCCGTCACCCGCGTTTACCGCGGCGGTACCTACCATATACGGGTGGAAAATACGAAAGGTGTACAAAAAGGAGTCGTCTCCATTACAGTCGGCGGACAGCGGGTTGAGAAAATTCCGCTGCTAAGGAGCGGCGAAGCGTGCGATATCGTAGTGGAAATGGGGTAACAATATGATCAGGTTTGGAACGGGCGGCTGGCGCGCCATCATCGCGGATGAATTTACAAAGGCCAACCTGCAATTGCTTATTAGTGGCCTTTGCTGTATGATGCAGGAGGAAGGGAAGGCCGAAAAAGGCGTATGCATCGGCTATGACCGCCGGTTTTTATCAAAAGAGGCCGCGATGTGGGCAGCCGAGGTATTTGCAGGCAACGGCATACTCTGCCGTGTGCTCGACCGTGAAGCGCCCACCCCGCTCATTATGTATACCGTCAAGCTTTATGCTCTGGAATATGGGCTTGCCATTACCGCCAGCCACAATCCGGCAATCTACAATGGCGTAAAGCTGTTTACTGCCGGAGGGCGCGACGCGGAGGAGACCATAACCCGCAAGTTGGAAGGCTATATTGAACAGGTAACGGATATAACAGCCCTCCCCTACCAGCAGGGCCGGGCAGCGGGCTTTATTGAGGAGATCAACCCGCAGAACGCGTATATCGACAGCATACTCTCGCTGGTAGATGTAGAGGCCATTAAGTCAGCGCGGCTGAAGATCGCATTTGATCCGATGTTTGGCGTGAGCCAGACGAGCCTCCGCACCATATTGCTGACTGCCCGCTGCGAAGTATACGCCATACATGAGCGGCACGATACGCTCTTTGGCGGCAGGCTCCCAGCACCCAATGTGGATACGCTCAACTCACTGAGCAACTTTGTTGTGGAAAACAACTGCGACATCGGTATTGCCACCGACGGCGATGCCGACCGAATCGGCGTCATCGACGACCAAGGCGAATTCGTGCACCCCAACCACCTGCTGGCGCTGCTTTATTATTACCTCATGCAGTACCGGGGCTGGCGCGGCCCGGTGGTACGAAACAACTCCACCACCCACCTGCTGGACAAGGTGGCTCAGGGCTACGGCGAGGTTTGCTATGAGGTTCCTGTCGGCTTTAAGCACATCTCTTCCAAGATGGAAGAGGTGGGCGCAATCATCGGCGGAGAATCGTCCGGCGGCCTTACCGTAAAGGGGCACATCCGCGGCAAGGACGGCATTTATGCCGCTGCCCTCTTGGCGGAGATGATGGCAAAGACAGGCAAGCGCCTCTCTGAACTCTACCGCGAAATCACCGACCGGTTTGGCTCGGTTTTCACTGCGGAGGCAGAACTGATGCTCACACCCGCATTAAAGGATTCGCTCAGCCACAGGCTGCTTGAAGAAAAGGAGCTGCCGCGCTTTCCGTTTGAAATCCAGAAAGTTTCCTATCTGGACGGCTGTAAAGTTTATTTTGCAAACGGCGGCTGGGTCGTGGCGCGTTTTTCCGGCACGGAGCCGCTGCTGCGGCTATGCAGTGAAATGGCGAGCGAGCAGGACGCTCAAACCTGCATTCGCTTGTTCCAAAAAATACTTGAGGGGGTAGCGGCGTAATGAAGATTATCAAAATGCCGGATTACAACAGTATGAGCAGGCAGGCTGCAAACATACTTTCCGCGCAGGTTATTATGAAGCCGGATAGCGTGATTGGTCTTGCCACGGGTTCTTCGCCCATAGGCGTATACAAGCAGCTTGTAGAGTGGTATCAAAAAGGCGATATTGATTTTTCCCAGGTGCGGACTGTCAACTTGGATGAATATTGCGGCTTAGCCCCCGACCATGAACAAAGCTACGCGCATTTTATGTGGGCGCATCTGTTCTCCCATATCAACATCAAAAAAGAAAACGTCCACCTGCCCAACGGGCTTGAGGCGGACGCGGACAAAGAATGTGCGCGCTACAACGCGCTGTTGGAGGCGCTTGGCTTTATCGATCTGCAGCTATTGGGCATTGGCCACAACGGACACATCGGTTTTAACGAACCGGGGCATGCATTTGCCCTTGAAACCCACCGCGTGAAGCTGACCGAAAGCACGCTGCAGGCAAACTCCCGTCTCTTTGATAGCATTGAGGACTTGCCCCGCTATGCCTACAGCATGGGCATTAAGTCCTTTATGCAGGCGCGCCGCATACTCGTCATTGTTTCGGGTGCGGACAAAGCGGATATCGTCAAAGAAGCGTTTACAGGCGAGGTCTCCCCCGCCGTACCCGCCTCCGTATTGCAGCTTCATCCCGGTGTGACGCTGGTAGGCGATGAGGCGGCGCTATCCAAGCTGTAGCAAGCAATGCAACCATAACAAATGCCGGAGTTTGCGGCGGCTTCATAGAGAATTGCGGGCTGTATCAAAAAAAATTGCCCGCTTTTTTTACGCTCTGACGAGGAAGCTTTATTGGCAAGTGCAATAGTCTAAATGCCCGCCATCAGGCGGTATTAGGAGAAAAAATGGTGCCTCTACGTACCCGTGCTTCATACAAACCTTATGCTTGCAAGCATATAGACTGGTGAAATCAATGAGGGAAAGCATGCGCCTGCTCCGTATGGCAGGCTACAGCTCAATATCCACATGATATGCATCGTCAATCAATATGTAATTGCATCCGTATTTTTTACACAGTTCCAAATTTAATGCGTTTTCCTGCACCAACCTTTCCTGCGTAATCCATGAATCATCAAGGCGCATTTCTATCATATTGGCATACGCCCGAATGTCCGAAAAGTGGTTGGAGATATACCACTTTGTCATGATAAGGCAATAATAGCGAATGTCCTTCATGTATTCGTCGGTGAAGCTGCTTTGCCAATCAAAAGGGATGTAGCATCCTTCCACGATCAAATGCTGTTTGTTTTCGATTGCAGTTTTTATGATCTCCCTTACGATCGGCCATAGGTAGCCTGTCAGCGACCCGTTATCTTCCGGCGTAAGGTTTGTCTGCCCGCTGCGAATTAACCCCATCTTCAAATGGTCGATCGACAAGTAAGGGTAATGGAATTTTTCAAGCAATTTCTGCGCCAAAAGTGTCTTGCCTGTATGTGAACTGCCGGTTATCAAGACAATCATAAAAACAACCTGCCTTATCCATATCCTTCAGTCGTTCGGGCTTGCCTCAGCCCCGCCTTGTCTCTGGCCTTGCTTATGCAAACTCCCGCTCCAGCGCCGCATACATCACATCGGTAGGCGCATCCTCTCCCGTCCACAGTTTGAAGCCGATGGCGCCCTGCTCCACCAACATGGAAAGACCGTCGTATGTTGTCGCTCCCTGCGCTTTTGCCTTTTGCAAAAAAAGCGTATTCGCGGGGTTGGGGATGATATCCTGCACAATCATATCTGGGATAATATCCTCATAGCAAATATCCGGGGCATTCGGATCAGGGTAAAGCCCTATGGAGGTGGCGTTAATGAGAATATCGCAATGGGGGATACGGAACCCTGTCTCCCACTGCAGCGCTTCTGCCTTGCAGGCCGTATTTTTGTTCACGACAGTTGCGATCTCGTCAGCTTTAGAAAGCGTGCGGTTAACGATCAGTATCCGCGAACACCCCGCCAAAGCGCACTCCACAGAAATGGCACGGGAAGCGCCGCCTGCACCCAATATAATTGCCGTCTTGCCGTTTAAGGATATGCCCCTTTTTTTCATGCCTTCCACAAAGCCAGCGCCGTCGGTATTATCCCCATACAGTACGCCATCCCGGTTGACAACAGTGTTGATAGCGCCGATCAGCTTTGCCTTATCGCTGAGTTCGTCAACATATTTCATGGCCTCCACTTTATGCGGCACCGTCAGATTGATGCCGCCAAACTGCATGGCCCGCAGCCCTTCAAACGCGGCTTTGAGCCCCGCAGGTTCCACCAGGAAATTGACATACCGCCAGTTGAGGCCTTGCGCCTCAAACGCCGCCTCCTGCATGACGACGGTCGGGTTTTCATCGATGGGGCTTCCGAATACGCCGGTAAGCTTTACGCGGTAGTTTTTCGCCATATTGTCTTCCTCCTGCGGTTATTTCAGATTGGCTTTCGAATATTGTATCATTTAAAGGCCTTTGCTTTCAACGCAAAGCGGGCGGCACAATATGCCGCCCGCTTTTTTACTGTCAGGTTTATGCGTTTTGTGTGCGCGCGATGGTTGTGTTGTCCTTCGTTCGGTCAGTCAGCGCCTGTACGGGGTTGGGGCCGACTTCCGCCCTGTAATCAGTATTGAACTGTTGCTGGTGACGGTAGATGACCTTATGGCTGGCTACGGCTTGAATATCGTGGTTGACTTTATTTTGGTAAGTAAAGAACTCATGTGAGGGCGGAAGCTGCGTCACATCGGCATACTCTTCCCGGTTGGCTGTAAGCAGTATCTGGCTTCCCAGCACCTGACGCACATAATCCCGCGTATCGTGGAACTGCAATAGCTTCGGGAAATCGCCGCCGGGGATGACGGACTGCCACTCCTTGTTTTCATATTTCTGCAATAGCTCTACCGCTTTATGAAGCTGGGCGATCTCCTGCGTGAAATGCATCTCCCAAATGGATTTGACGTTCGGATCAAGCTCATCCTGATAGAACGAATAATAGAGGTAGCATTCCATATATTCGTGCATCAGCAGGCTTTCGAGCCATGTCGCGTTGGGGTCTAGTAGCGACCCGTAATGTGTCACGTGCTGCTCCTCAATCTGGCCGATTTCAAGGTAAAGC